>NZ_JAUSUN010000010.1:0-119106 GCF_030814065.1 Mesobacillus stamsii | reverse complement strand
GTCTAAAATTGTCGGCTTAAAAACCACATAGCTTTAACCTTATTTTAGTGCGGCCTTTTTTAGGTGATATTTCAAAAAATGCAAGACTCAAGTTATTTATATTAACAATAATAGTTTCTGTTTTTTTAATTGGAAACTCAACGTTAGCTTCGACAGAAAAAGTGCCGAATTTTTCGGAACAAATAGAATTTAGAAAAGAGTTTGGCTTAGAAGCTAATCATACAAAAGTGGAATTATTGAACCTAGAAGGAAAACTCCTTCAGAATAGTAAGTTTCAAGTCCCTTTAACAATTGAAGAAGAAGAAGAACTAGAAAAAAGATTTGCATTACAAAATGAAGAAGTCCCTAAAGTAAAAAAGTTCCTTGATGATAAATAAGGAACCGGAAGTCACAAGAAAACAAAAAGCCCAGATTTCTCTGAGCTTTTAGTCGATTCTATTCGTCACTCAGTCGCTTGCCTGCGACGGCGTAGTGGTTCTTTGACATTTCCTCGATGAACACAACGACTTTCTCCTTAGAAGCGCCTGTTGTTTCGCTGACTGCATCCGTTACTTTTTCAACTAACGCTTTCTTTTGGTCCTCTGTGCGGCCTTCGATCATTTTTACTGTTACGTATGGCATTTGGTTGCCTCCTTAAAATTGAAAATTGGTGAAGCTAATCTGAGTTTTTCATAATTCGCTAAAATTAGCAAGTCAGAAGCAAGTTAGTCTTTTTCCCTTTCATGCCATAATCGGTTATACTTTATGAAAAAGACAATAAAAGGGGATTGGGTTGTGTTTTTTTATTATTCATTGGCAGATATTCCGTATGTGGCTGTGGCATTAGTGGTGGCGTTTGCGGTTCATGAATTTTCGCATGCGTGGGTCGCTTATAAGTTCGGAGATCCGACTGCACAGCGACAGGGACGGTTGACGCTGAATCCGATCAACCATCTGGATCCATTGGGGACCATCTTGATTTTTATTGCTGGTTTCGGCTGGGCAAGGCCGGTTCCGGTCAATCGCTTCATGTTTAAGAATCCAAGGCTTGCCGGTGTGCTTGTATCAGTTGCTGGGCCAGTCAGTAATTTGATCCTCGTGTTCCTCGCAGTTGCGATCTGGTATATATTTGTCACACTTGGCTTGGCACAGGGGGTACCATCGTTTTTTCTCGATTTCCTCAATATTTTTATCGGGCTGAATGCGATGCTGTTCGTTTTTAATCTGCTGCCGTTCCCGCCGCTTGACGGTTATCGGATCATTGAGGATTTGGCACCTCCCAATATCCGGGCAAAAATGACCCAATATGAAGCATACGGTTCGATCATTTTCTTAATCCTTGTGATCACGCCCCTTGACCGATATACAATTAAGCCGGTTTTTGAATATTTGATTCCGGCAGTGACCAATGGAATATCCAATCTGTTTTTCTAGGAGGTTTTTTTCATGGAAGAAAAAAAGGGAAAGAATATTGGTTTTCATATCATTAAAAATGACCCGATGGATGACCATAAGGGTTTTGGCAAAGGCGTCCTGACGCTTGATAATGTATCCCCGGTACTCGTTGATGTGGAGGCGGGCGAGGCAGCTGTGGAGGTTGGTGCGATGCATGCTCGCAGTGCTGTCGAAAAAGGCATCAAGTTTCTGCCTGACCGCAGTGAAGTGCCTGACGGCAAGCTGTACTGGGTTGTCTGGGTGACGATTGACAGGAAGGAAGAGGGTCCATATTATGCGGGGGTCACTGCCTGTGACATGACTGTTAACCGTGAGATCCGCCGCGGCTATAAGTCACTTCCGGAGCATGTGAACCGGCTCGATAAGTCGATCAAGCGCCATATCATCGTCGACCAGATGGATGAGAAGTCAAAAAAAATTCTCGCCGATTTTCTCAAGCAGCACGACCCTGGCATGTGGGAGCGTTCAGAAGACAAATTGAAGATCGATTTATCTGCGCAATAACTGGATAAAAATAGGGAAATTCACTTGCTCAATAGAAGGAAAAAAAGTAAAATATTAAACACATTATGCTAGGACATAGAAAAACCCCGGAGCGAAAAAGTTCCGGGGTTTTTCTTTAGCTTTAGTTCGGACAGGTTTCCGCCTTTTTCCGCAAAATCGGTAGGAAGTTGGCCCCAGTTCAGCTAGTTTTCAACAATAGTCGGGGCTGACCAAGTCACCATCCTACAATCCGAACCAGCGCTTGTACCATGGTTTCTTTTCTTTCTTGAGCTCGGGCTTTTTCTCTTTTTGGTCTACGTGTTCCAGGTGGTCTGTGCAATATTCAGTTGGTTCTGATCCTGCGGCGAACCATGTTAGCCTTTTCACGGGGCAGTTGTCGGCGGCCAGCTTTCCGTTTGTGGGGTCGACATAGACGGCGACCGTACCTTTAGCAGGTTTGAATTTGGTCGCTGGTTCATGGTCGAGAGCTTTTTCCATAAAGTCTATCCAAATATTTTTGGCGTATGATTTTTCCGCAGTCAGCTCGATCGGCTTCCCTTTGTCATATCCTGTCCAAACGGCCGACACGAGCTGGGGGGTATAGCCGACCATCCAGCTGTCTGTTTCCGTCGTTCCGGACTTTCCTGCATAGGGCCGCGTCATTTTTTTGACCAATGTGCTCCCTGTCACGGAAGAGTAGCCATTCAATTTTTTATCAAAGATGCCTGTCAGCATATGCGTCATCACCGATGCAAGTTCCGGTTTCAATACCTCTTTCTTTTCCTCCTCGTATTCATAGATGACCTCGCCTTTATGGTTTTCGACCTTCGTGATCAGGACTGGTTCTACTTTCTTTCCGCCATTGGCCAGCATGCTGTAGGCGTTGGCGATCTCGATGGCACGCACTCCAGAGGTGCCCAGTGCGAGCGAAGGAACTTTCTCCAGATCTGTCTTGATTCCAAATCGCTTTGCCGTCTCGATCAGTGTATCTTCGCCGAGGAACAGATGCGTTTTCACAGCATAGACGTTATCCGACAACGCTAACGCCTGCGCGAGCGTAATATCCTCTTCCGCGTATTTATTGTTGAAATTATGCGGGGTATACTCGGAACGACCGTCGTCAAACAAGAAAGTCGTAAGCTGGCTTTTCATTGTTGTCGAGGGTGTAAAGCCGTTTTCGAGAGCAGCATAATACAGAATTGGCTTCATTGTCGAACCTGGTTGCCTGACAGCCTGAATGGCTCTGTTAAACGGGCTTTCCTCATAATTTCTGCCGCCGACAAGCGCACGCACATAACCGTTTTTCGGATTCATCGCAATCAGGCTGGCCTGAATTTCCGAATCGGCGGCAATCATTGTCTCGATCGATTTTTCGGCCACCTGTTGATCTTCAAGATCCAGTGTTGTATACACCCTCAAGCCGCCAAGAGAAATCGTCCTATCATCAAAATTCAACGTAGTTTTGAGTGCATTTTTAACAGCGTCCTGGAAATAAGGCGCGATGCCGATCTGATTCTGGTGCTCACCAACAAGTTTCAACTTCTCGATGCCGGCTTTTTGTGCAGCAAGCTCGGTAATATAGCCATTCGATTTCATCGTTTGTAAAATCGTTTGCTGGCGCTGCTTTGCTTTTTCGATCGAAGAAAAAGGGGAGTAGATGCTCGGGCCTTTCGGAATTCCTGCAAGCATGGAAGCTTCCGCCAGGGATAGATCCTTTGCATCCTTGCCAAAATAGTAAATGCTTGCTGCCTGGATCCCGTAAGCTCCGTGGCCATAATAAATTGTATTCAGGTAGCCCTCAAGGATCTCATCCTTAGAGTAATTCATTTCAAGACGCAAGGTGTAGAGCGCCTCGGTCGCTTTCCGGGACCAAGTCTTATCGTGCTCAAGGAACAGGTTCCGGGCATATTGCTGGGTGATCGTGCTCGCCCCCTGCACTTTTGCCATTGCTTTCATATCCGCAAGCGCGGCACCGGCGATTCGTTTATAATCAAACCCATTATGCTGAAAAAAAGTCTTATCCTCAATGGAAACGGTCGCATTGATCAAATGGGGCGAAATATCCTTGAGCGCCACCCAATAGCGTTTCTGACCCGAATGACTTTCCCCGATTATCGTTCCGTCATTTGAAAATAACAAGGTCGATTGCGGCACGGCAAGCGGAGGCGGTCCCTGGATTTTCGCATAGGCAATCAGCGAGAAATAGACGATTGTTGCCAAAGCTAGGCCAAAAAGTCCGAAAAAGATCATAGCGCGCATATATTTGATTGTTTTGCGAACCCGCTCGTCTAACTTCAGCTCCATACTGCTTCCCCCTAAAAAAGATCGTTACAACCAGTATGAAAAAAAACGGTCGATTTTAAACATAGAATCAAATTTTACTTGCAATTTTGCTAGATTCAACTATACTTTTTCTGATGTTTGTATTCGTGATGTTGGGGAAGTATAAAAAAGAAATGCAGTGGACAAAACACATTTGGAAGTCACATGACGGGAAATTTTTTTTGCCGAAAGGAAGGATAAGAATGAGTCTTTGGTTTACAGAAAAGCAGACAAAAAACTTTGGAATCACGATGAAAGTGAACAAGACGTTACATACAGAACAGACAGAATTCCAAAAGCTTGATATGGTGGAAACAGAAGAGTGGGGCAATATGCTGTTGCTTGACGATATGGTCATGACCTCGATAAGAGATGAATTTGTATACCATGAAATGGTTGCTCATATTCCGCTGTTCACTCACCCGAATCCGGAACAGGTGCTCGTGGTAGGCGGCGGTGACGGCGGCGTCATCCGCGAAGTGCTAAAGCACCCAAGCGTGAAAAAAGCGACCCTGGTTGATATCGATGGAAAAGTGATCGAGTATTCCAAGAAATACCTGCCTGAAATCGCTGGCAAACTCGACGATCCGCGTGTCGATGTTCAGGTTGGCGACGGCTTCATGCACATCGCGGAAAGTGAAAATCAGTATGATGTCATCATGGTGGACTCGACGGAACCGGTTGGCCCTGCGGTGAATCTGTTTACGAAGGGCTTTTACGCGGGAATTTCCAAAGCGTTGAAAGAAGACGGTATCTTTGTTGCTCAATCTGACAACCCATGGTTCAAAGCGGACCTAATCCGCAATGTCCAAAGGGATGTTAAGGAAATTTTCCCGATCACTCGCCTTTATGTAGCTAACATCCCGACGTACCCAAGCGGATTGTGGGCGTTTACTCTTGGATCGAAGAAATATGATCCACTTGAAGTCAGCGAGGATCGTTTCCACGACATCGAAACGAAGTACTACACGAAAGAGCTACACAAAGCCGCTTTCGTGCTGCCGAAGTTCGTTGGCGATCTAGTAAAATAATTGGTATAACCATTCGGTTTCCCGGTCTCTCCGGGAGCCGTTTTCCTGTCCATACACTTTTAAAAAAGAGGGGTAAAACATGCGTTTTGATGAAGCCTATTCAGGCAATGTGTTTATCGGCAGCCAGCCCAACTATCAGGAAAGCAAGGCGGTCCTTTACGGGATGCCAATGGACTGGACTGTCAGCTACCGTCCCGGTTCCCGTTTCGGCCCGACCCGCATCCGCGAGGTTTCGATCGGCCTAGAAGAATATAGTCCATATCTTGACCGTGAAATGGCGGATCTTACCTATTTCGATGCTGGAGACATCCCACTTCCGTTTGGCAATGCGCAGAAGAGTCTTGATTTGATTGAGGAATTCGTTGACAAACTTTTAGCGGAAGAAAAATTCCCGCTTGGAATGGGCGGCGAGCATCTTGTGTCGTGGCCGGTCATGAAGGCGTTCGCGAAAAAGTATGAAAACCTTGCGATCATTCATTTTGATGCGCATACGGACTTGCGCGAACACTATGAGGGAGAGCCACTGTCCCATTCTACACCCATTCGCAAAATTGCCGAGCATATTGGTCCGAAAAATGTTTTCTCCTTCGGCATCCGTTCCGGCATGAAGGAAGAATTCGAGTGGGCAAAAAACGCGGGCATGCATATTTCCAAATTTGAAGTGCTCGAACCTTTGAAGGAAGTATTGCCTAAGCTTGCCGGCCGTCCGGTGTATGTGACAATCGATATTGATGTTCTTGACCCGGCGCACGCACCAGGAACAGGAACAGTCGATGCTGGCGGAATCACCTCTAAGGAACTGCTGGCATCCATCCATGCAATCGCGAACGCAGATGTCGATGTCGTAGGGGCCGATCTGGTAGAAGTAGCACCAATCTACGATACATCTGAAATGACCGCAAACACAGCAAGCAAAATCATCCGGGAAATGCTGCTTGGGTTTGTGAAGGAACCAAAATAAAAAATGCTCCCTTCCTTGAGGGAGCATTTTTTTATGATATCTAATAATAAGAAGGAATATTCTGAAACATATGGAAAGTATATTAGTTAGGAGAGAAATGTTAAACACTATTGAAAGAAAAGAAAAAATAGGAAAAGCCGAAAGGCAGTTACAAGGGTATGAAAAGCAATTCTCCAAGTAATGTTAACGAAAAGGTTCATGTTTACAGATTATCAAGTGAATTGCATTGAAGAAGAGACAGACGAGGACAACAAAAACATTATCATTATGTACATTGATTGCAAGTTCCAGAATGAAGAATACGAACTAAAGGTTTCAGAGGTTGAAAGGGGATATTGGTCCACGTTCACAGTCGAAAAGAAAAACCCAGGCACTTCAGATTTTTATTATCTGTCTGAATGGGAGCATTGCTTCAGGTAAGCCGGGCCATCGGTTCCAGGACAACCCCCTGGAACCGATGGCAACAGGATTAATCCCGACCGTGGCCAGTCGGAATTATATGATCAAGAATCATAAAACCCATAAAAGAAGGAGCGAACTTAAATGATTCAAATAATAAATGCCGAAAAGGTCCATTTTTGGTGCGATTAAAATTATGTTGGTACAGTAATATTCTAGAAGCGGGTAATTAGTAAAGTAAATTGACAGTATAGAATGATTAACCCTATTCTTACAAGTTGGGAACAACTTGGAATAAATAGGAAAGGGAGTTTTTGTATATTTCATGCTAAGATATCTAAGTGGAAATTAATAACCATGGAGGTATATTATGAAGAAATATTTAATATTTTTTGTATTAATCTTTACTGTGATTTTGATTGGATTCAATATTAGTAACTACACCGAGGCCGATTCATTAACTTTCCACTTCAATGGAAAAGTTAATGAATTCGCAATGGAAAAATTACCTGAAGTGATAAAGGATTCAACAAAAGAAAAATTTAATAATAATTATGATGTAATAAAAGATGGTTCAAAATCACAAGTTCAAATGAGATCAAAAAAAACTATAATTTACAAATTTATGCAAAAGCAGCGTATACTCTAACAGATGGTTACTATTTTACATTTCCTGTTCAATCAAATACTGCTGTTGTAAACCATGTGGTAAATACACAATAAGAGGTAATTAAATGAAAAAACTGACTTATATAATTATATTTACATTTTTGATTCCAGTAATCTCTTATTTTTTTGTAGCAAAAGAATATTTAATGTATTTACTTGTAATGGTTGGAATAATCGTTGCATTAATTTATTCAATTAGTAGAATTAAGAAGAATTAGTCCATCTACTAATATTTTAATTTTGTTTCCATTTAAACCATGATTTTCTCTATAAATTCAGAGGATTCATGTTTTTTTTACCTTAGCCAATAATCGCTGAGTTTTGTTGGGTGGTCCCTTTCATTATTATGAAATTTACTTAACTTATTTTTGCGTTTTGTTGAAGGTAACCCAAAAGGAAGAAAATAAATTTGTTCAATAAGTACCAGTTAGTTTACAGAAATAGATATGATAAGCCAAATTCCTTAAAGTAAAAGTATTTGGCTCTATTTATATCGAAAATTGCTTAGCGTACAAGGAGGCCATCGAAGCCCTGGATCGAGGAGAAAAAGTAAATGGGCTTGAATATGCAAGAGAGCTGATTGAACAAGTAATGGAGCCTGAAGTCTTATGCAAAGTAGAACATGTTACGATTTATTTCACCTACGAGGCTGGTAACTATAACGATAGGTTGGCGTTTTGGTATACGGCAGTGAAGGTACCATCGCCACAGAAGGCCATTTTACTGAAAAGATGATCGGGGTCATCCCGACTGACCAGACTATTTTCTCCAGCTTTAACTTATTTATCGTAATTGCGATGCTGGTCATTTTGCCAATCGTCACGAGAATGATGATGCCCTCCAAGGAAGAAACGGTCGTAGTCGACCCATTCATTTTAGAAAATGATATACAGGCAGCGGCGGTTGAGCAGGGAGCAATGACTCCGGCAGAAAAGCTTGAAAACAGCAAGATTGCTTCATTATTGATTGGGCTATTTGGACTTGTATTCTTATATTCTTATTTTGCGAATAATGGGTTCAAACTGAATCTCGATATTGTGAATTTCCTGTTTTTATTCCTAGGTATCCTCTTCCATCGTACTCCTAAACAATTTCTAGATGCTGTGATGAATGCGGTAAAAGGTGCAAGCGGGATTATCATCCAATTTCCGTTTTACGCAGGAATCATGGGAATGATGACAGCATCGGGACTTGCAGCGGTTATTTCCGAAGGCTTCGTTTCCATATCAAATGAATTTACATTCCCGTTATTCACCTTTTGGAGTGCTGGATTAATTAACATTTTTGTCCCTTCTGGCGGGGGACAGTGGGCCGTACAAGCGCCGATCATGCTTGAGGCAGCTCAAACGATGGGTGTCTCGATTCCGAAAACCGCAATGGCCGTTGCGTGGGGTGATGCATGGACGAACATGATTCAGCCATTTTGGGCTTTGCCTGCGCTGGCAATTGCCGGGTTGAAGGCGAAAGATATCATGGGTTATTGCGTAATCACGCTTATTGTCAGTGGAGTCATTATTTCAACAGGAATGCTATTTTTTTAATTACTGGATAAAATCTTCTGTTTTTTCCAGTTCGCGGAATTATGTTAGAAATTCGCGGAATTAATATGGTTTTTCGCGGAATTCTATTCTGTTTTCGCGGAATAGACTGGAAGTTTCGCGGAATTCCCTGTCCATGAAAAATCGGCTGGCATATCACCAGCCGGTTTTTCGCGTTTCTATTACAAATTATAGGACAATGATCCGCTTCCTTGCGAACCTTGCACTTTTACAGGAGAATATTTATACTTATAAAGTTATAATAGAGGAAAAATAGCGAAGTTCAGCCTTTGCAGTCCCATTTTAAGCGCTAGTGAAGATAAAGGATGTGTTATCGGTGTCAATGAGACCCGCTGAACAAACTCCTGTAAGGGTGACAGTGAAAACGGCAATCTACAGTGGCAGTGATCGGGATACTTTTGAATGGACCACTTTTGGCCGATATTATAAAAAGGCGAACAGTTCGTACCTCCAATATGATGAAGTGACGGAGGAAGGGGACGTTCATACGACGGTGAAAATGACAGGGAATGAAGTGCTGATCCTGCGCAGCGGTGCGATTAAGATGAGGCTTCCTTTTCTGCTGAATAAAAAAACCCCGGGCAATTACAAGACGGCATATGGGCTGATCGAGACATCTGCGCTAACGAAGCGTCTTTCGCTTGATTTTAGCGAGGACAAGCAGGAAGGCCAAGTGGATTTGCTGTATGAAATGGCGATCCAGGGCGCGAGTGCAGGTACCTATCATCTGACAATTAATTATAGGGAGGAAAGCAAATGAATAAAGTGGAGCAGGTTCAATCGAAGCTGAAGGAAGAAATCAAGCAGGCGATCATCAAGGCAAATCTGGCAGAAGAAGCGCAAATTCCGGCTGTCATTCTTGAAACGCCGAAGGAAAAAGCACATGGGGATTACTCTACTAATATGGCGATGCAACTGACTCGCATAGCGAAAAAGGCTCCGCGCCAAATTGCGGAACAGCTGATCGAAAACATGGATAAAAGCAAGGCATCCATCGAGAAAATTGAAATTGCCGGACCGGGCTTCATCAATTTTTACATGGACAATAGCTATTTAATCGATTTAATTCCGGAAATTCTCGAAGCAGGCGACCATTATGGGGAATCAAAGGTTGGCAATGGTCAGAAGGTTCAAGTGGAGTTCGTATCGGCAAACCCAACTGGCGACCTGCACCTTGGACATGCCCGCGGCGCGGCTGTCGGCGATTCTTTAAGCAATGTGCTGGCAAAAGCAGGCTACGATGTTTCCCGTGAGTACTATATCAATGATGCCGGAAACCAGATCAATAACCTGGCGCTTTCGGTCGAGGCCCGCTATTTCCAGGCGCTGGGCATTGATAAGCCGATGCCCGAAGATGGCTACCAAGGCGCTGATATCATCGGCATTGGACAGACATTGGCGGAAGAATTCGGTGATAAATATGTAAATAGTTCTGACCAGGAGCGTTTTCAAGCTTTCCGTGCATATGGCCTGAAATACGAAATGGGAAAACTGAAGCAGGACCTGGAGAACTTCCGTGTTCGATTCGATGTTTGGTACTCTGAAACATCTCTGTATCAAAACGGCAAAATTGAAGCCGCACTTGAGACATTGCGCGATAATGGCCATGTTTATGAGGAGGAAGGGGCAACCTGGTTCCGTTCATCGGAGCTTGGCGACGATAAGGACCGTGTGCTGATCAAGCAGGATGGCTCCTTCACGTACTTGCTGCCGGATATTGCCTACCATAAAGACAAGCTGGAGCGGGGCTTTGAAAAGCTGATCAACATCTGGGGCGCAGACCATCACGGTTACATCCCGCGCATGAAGGCGGCAATTGAGGCCCTCGGCTATGATCGCGAGGCACTTGAAGTCGAAATTATTCAACTCGTCCATTTGTATAAAAACGGCGAAAAGATGAAGATGAGCAAGCGGACTGGAAAAGCAGTGACGATGCGTGACTTGATTGATGAAGTGGGCCTGGATGCAGTCCGTTATTTCTTCGCGATGAGAAGTGCAGATACGCACATGGACTTCGACCTTGATCTGGCGGTATCTCAGTCCAATGAAAACCCGGTCTTCTACGCACAATATGCCCACGCTCGGATTAATAGCATCCTCCGTTCAGCTGCAGAGCAAGGGTTGATTTTTGACAGGGAGGCAGATTTCAAGCTAATTCAGTCCGAGAAGGAAATCGAGCTGCTGAAAAAGCTGGGCGAATTTCCGCTTGTCGTCGCCGAAGCAGCCCAAAAGCGGATGCCGCATCGAATTTCTAATTACATTTTCGAATTGGCTTCCGTATTCCACAGCTTCTACAATGCTGAAAAAGTACTGGATCTGGCAAATAAAGAAAAAACAGTGGCGCGTCTTTCCCTGATTAAAACAGCGCAAATTACCTTGAAAAATGCACTTGAGCTGATTGGAGTATCTGCACCGGAAAAAATGTAAACTGCTTTACGAAGAGACCCGCGAAAGGGGGTCTCTTCTGTAATGATAATATTGTATTATAAAAAGTATGATATCATGCTTGCAGTTTTTTCCTTAAGCGCCCCCCGGCTAAAGTCAGCGAGCGTTGCCTTCCTTGAGTTCATGAGGTCTTCTGCCAGGATGTTTTTAACTTTTTTTATAAATGCATCATCATAAATCAGGCAGTTCAATTCATAATTCAAGAACATGCTTCTTTTATCAAAATTGGCAGTGCCCATATCACAAACCTCCTCATCTACAAGCAAAACTTTCGCATGGTAAAAGCCTTTTACATATTGGTATACGTCGGCGCCGTCGCGGATAAGCGTTCGTAAATAAGGATAGGACGCTTCTTTCACAAGCATATGGTCGGGCACAAATGGGACGAGAACTGTGACGGAAACCCCTCTGTTGATCGCTTCACGCACTAGCTGGAACACCTTTTTGCTTGGAATGAAGTATGGGGTTCCGATAAAAATGGACGTTTTTGCTTGGCTGATTAGTTTTGCCATCATTTCCTCTAGTAAGATTCCCTCGGTTGGAACAAATCGCTGCTGGATCTCTCCCTTTGCAAGCGAGGGAAAATACGCTTTATTTTGCAATAAATGAACCTTCGCTGCTGCTCGCCAATCCTCAAGAAATTCCGTTTGCAGATCAAAGACGCCCTCCCCGGTGACTTTCAAGTGGTAATCGCGCCATGGCGACAGCTTTGGATCCTGATTGATGTATTCCTTGCCGATATTAAAGCCGCCGAGATAGGCAGTTTTTCCATCAATAACGGTAATCTTTCTGTGGTTCCGCACCTGTGAAGAATAAAACAGGAAAGGAAGCTTAGGCATTTGGGAATAGGCAAATTCAACTCCGACATCCTTCAGAGATTGAATGGTCTTGCGCTTCAAACCGTTGCCGACCCAGTCGACCATAAGCCGCACCTCGACCCCGGCCTTCCTCCTTTCTGTTAAAATCGCGAGAAATTCCTGGCTGATTTTATCATCCCTTACGATGTAAAACAAAATATGAATGTGCTGTTTCGCATTTTTTAATTCATAAAAAAGGTCATCAAATAATTTAGGACCTTCTGCAAAAATGGTGAGACGGCTTTCCCGTACTGGCAACTGATTCGTTTGGGCGGTTTTCAGATGCTTTTTTCTGCCAAGCTGGAAATCTGCGTAGAGCCACAGGGCTAGACCTGCTAGTATTGCAATCAAAACCCATCCAAAATCCATCGCCATCTGCCCCCTAAAAGTATTTCCTATATTTTTGCCGAAAAGGCTTTACTATATGTTCCCTTCCTGTGGAAACAATTTTCTGAAATAAATGAAAATAAGTTGACTGAATGCTCATTCATTATATAATAGAGTAAAAGAGGATTTCAGTGAAAGGGGTAAATTTTTTATGAACGGTTTGCTGTGGATTAATTTCATTGCGTTCTTGATTGTAACCGCTTACGCGATCAGCTTGTTCGTATATGTGGTAAAGACGAGAATCGAATACATCAAACTCGGCAAAAAAGCAGAGTTCGATGGTCAGATCAAAGACCGCTGGAAAAGGATCCTTATTCATGTATTCGGTCAGAAAAGGCTGCTGAAGGACAAGAAGAGCGGGGCTATCCACGTGATGTTTTTCTATGGTTTCCTCCTTGTTCAGTTTGGGGCAATCGATTTTATTTGGAAGGGCATCAAACCTGGTTCGCATTTGCCGTTAGGACCGCTATATCCTGGGTTTACCTTCTTTCAGGAGCTCGTTACCCTAACCATTCTTGTAGCGGTTGTCTGGGCTTTTTACCGCCGTTATATTGAAAAGCTAGTTCGGCTGAAGCGCGGCTTCAAGAATGGGCTTGTCTTGCTGTTTATCGGCGGATTGATGCTGTCTGTTTTGCTCGGCAACGGGATGAGCATGATTTGGCATAGCGAGGGAGGAACATGGACAGAGCCGGTTGCATCCCTTGTTGCGGCAGCGTTCAGCGGCATTCCGCAGACAGCTGCGATTGCGGTTTTCTACCTCGCCTGGTGGATCCATTTGCTATTCCTGCTTGCTTTCCTAGTGTATGTGCCGCAATCAAAGCATGCCCACTTGATCGCTGGTCCGGCCAATGTATATTTATCAAAGGTTGATTCTCCTGGAAAAATCACGAAGATCGATTTTGAAGATGAAACACAGGAAACATTTGGAGCAGGTAAAATTACCGACTTTAATTATGAGCAGATGATCGATTTTTATGCCTGCGTGGAATGCGGACGCTGTACGAATATGTGCCCGGCAACAGGCACTGGAAAAATGCTGTCGCCGATGGACCTGATCGTGAAGCTTCGGGATCATTTGACACTTACTGGGGCCGCTGTCACTTCCAAACAGCCTTGGGTGCCAACTTTCGCTTTTTCCCATACGAAGGGCAATCAGATCGCATTGGCTGCTGCCGGCCATGCTGCGAATGAAGCAGCTGCCGGGCTTGCTTACAGTCCGAGCTTGATCGGCGATGTCATCACGGAAGAGGAAATCTGGGCATGCACAACTTGCCGTAACTGCGAGGACCAATGTCCGGTCATGAACGAACATGTGGATAAAATCATTGATCTGCGCCGCTATCTCGTGTTAACAGAAGGAAAAATGGACGCGGATGCACAGCGGGCAATGACGAATATTGAGCGCCAGGGCAATCCTTGGGGCTTGAACCGGAAGGAAAAAGAAAACTGGCGCGAGCTGCGCAGCGATGTGATCGTGCCTACCGTGAAAGAGCTTAACAAAGCAGAGGAAGAATTCGAGTATTTATTCTGGGTCGGCTCAATGGGTGCATTTGACAACCGCAGCCAAAAGATCGCGCTCTCCTTTGCCAAGCTGATGAATGAAGCAGGTGTCAAGTTCGCCATTCTTGGCAACAAGGAAAAAAACTCTGGGGATACCCCGCGCCGGCTTGGAAATGAGTTCCTGTTCCAGGAGCTGGCAACAAAGAATATCGAAGAATTTGAGAAAAATGACGTGAAGAAGATCGTGACAATCGATCCTCATGCATACAATATTTTTAAGAATGAATATCCAGACTTCGGCCTAAAAGCAGAGGTATACCATCATACGGAGCTTCTTGCTGAATTGGTCAAGGAAGGTAGGCTTACTCCCAAGCATGTTGTAAATGAAACGATTACCTTCCACGATTCCTGCTACCTCGGACGCTATAATGAGGTGTATGACGCGCCACGTGATATTCTCAAAGCAATTCCCGGTGTGGAGCTTAAGGAAATGGAACGAAACCGCGATACGGCAATGTGCTGTGGAGCTGGCGGCGGCTTGATGTGGATGGAGGAAGAAACAGGGCATCGAATCAATGTTTCCCGTACGGAACAGGCACTTGCGGTAAAACCATCTGTGATCAGTTCCGGATGCCCATACTGCCTGACCATGCTTTCTGATGGCACGAAGGCGAAGGAAGTGGAAGACAAGGTGGAAACGCTTGACGTTGCAGAATTGCTGGAAAAATCCGTGTTTGGCGACAGCAAGGCGTTGGTTTCGTAAGCAATTGGGAAAACCAGAATAGTAGAAATTGGCACCGAGTAAAAATTCATGTAAATGCCAGAATTTTTAGCAAAGTGTTTCAATTTCTGCTATTTTTGCAGTAAAATAAAAGAGATAATAAAGCGCTTACACGATACAGCAAGAAGTCGCTTTTTACTTGCTTCATGAATTGGCAATTTGGACCGAGCGAGCGTTCAGTCACTCACTGCAGCTGGAGGTTTTCAGTAATAACAATGATGAAAAGGGAGAGATGGAGATGGGAAGAACAGTTATTTTGGCCGGGGCAAGAACACCGTTTGGCAAGCTTGGCGGGGCTTTAAGCAGTTTTACAGCCAGTCAGTTAGGGGGAATTGTTGTTAAGGAGGCGTTGGCACGTGCTGAGTTGAAACCAGAGGAAGTCGGGGAAGTCATTCTAGGGACTGTGCTACAAGGAGGCCAGGGGCAGCTTCCGTCCCGTCAGGCAGCAAGAGAAGCAGGCATTCCATGGGAAGTGAAGACGGAAACCGTTAATAAAGTATGTGCATCTGGAATGCGAAGCCTGACACTTGGCGATCAGATCATCCGCGCCGGAGACGAGGAAGTGATCGTGGCCGGAGGGATGGAGTCAATGAGCAACGCACCGTATATCTTGCCGAAAGCTCGGTGGGGTTTGCGGATGGGAGACGGCCAAGTGAAAGACTTGATGATCCATGATGGCCTAACATGCAGCTTCCAAGGAGTCCATATGGGGACATATGGAAATGAGGTCGCGAAGGAATACGAAATCAGCCGCGAAGAGCAGGATCATTGGTCTTACCGCAGCCATCAAAGGGCAATTGCAGCAATAGAATCAGGCAAGCTTGCCGCGGAAATTGTCCCGGTTCAGGTACCCCAGCGGAAGGGGGACCCGATTGTTTTGGAGCATGATGAAGCACCGCGAAAGGACACTTCAGTTGAAAAGCTGGCAAAATTGGCGCCGGTATTCAATTCGGACGGCACGATAACCGCTGGAAACGCCCCAGGTGTCAATGACGGTGCGGCGGCCCTCGTGCTGATGAGTGAAGAACGCGCGCAGCGGGAAGGCAGGACTCCTCAGGCAGTGGTTTTGGCTCATGCTGCCGTTGCGATGGAAGCAAAGGATTTTCCGAAAACGCCAGGATTTGTCATTAACGATTTATTGAAAAAGACCGGAAAATCCCTTGAAGAGATTGATCTTTTTGAAATCAACGAAGCCTTTGCAGCGGTTGCATTAACAAGCAGCCGAATTGCGAACCTCGATCCGGAAAAAGTCAATGTCAACGGCGGTGCGGTTGCTTTTGGACATCCGATCGGAGCAAGCGGGGCGCGCATCATCCTAACCTTGATGCACGAACTGATGCGCCGCGGCGGCGGGGTCGGCATTGCGGCGATCTGTTCAGGCGGCGGCCAGGGGGATGCCGTAATGATCGAGGTTCCTAAACAATCAGCCAAGTAGGAGGAGAAATGATGGGAGTTAAAACAATTATGGTCATCGGGGCAGGCCAAATGGGCGCAGGGATTGCCCAGGTGTGCGCGCAGGCCGGATATGAAGTTTTTTTAAATGACCTGAAGCCGGAGTTTGTGGAACGCGGACTTTCCGGCATCAAGAAGAACTTAAACCGCAACGTTGAAAAAGGCAGGATGACAGCTGCGCAGATGGAGGCAGCTGTTAGCAGGATTGCAGCCTCAACCGATCTTCAAGATGCCGGTAAGGCGGATCTGGTCATCGAAGCTGCTGTCGAAAACATGGACATCAAGGCGAAGATTTTTGCTCAACTTGATGAAATTGCACCGGAACATGCCATCCTTGCTTCCAATACATCTTCCCTGCCGATTACGGAGATTGCCGCAGCAACAAAGCGTCCGGAAAAAGTGATCGGGATGCACTTCATGAACCCGGTGCCTGTTATGAAGCTAGTCGAAATTATTCGCGGCCTGGCGACAGCAGAGGAAGTGTATCAGACAATCGAGGAAATCACGAAAACATTGGATAAGGTTCCGGTGGAAGTGAACGATTTCCCTGGATTTGTTTCCAACCGTATCCTGATGCCGATGATCAACGAAGCTATTTACACTTTATATGAAGGCGTTGCAGAAAAGGAAGCGATCGACGAGGTTATGAAGCTCGGCATGAACCATCCAATGGGGCCGCTAACGCTTGCAGACTTCATCGGCCTTGACACCTGTCTCTACATCATGGAAACACTGCATGAAGGCTTTGGGGATGACAAATACCGTCCATGCCCATTGTTAAGGAAATATGTAAAGGCTGGCTGGCTCGGCAAAAAATCTGGCCGCGGGTTCTACACATACGAGTAACGAATTCAGCGACATATGCGTCCATACATACTTCCCTGTCTGGACGTTTGGAGGTTAATACGATGAACCTGAGATATACAGAAGAACAGGTGATGATGCGCAAAATGGTCCGTGATTTTGCCGAGACAGAGATTGCACCGTTCGTTGAAAAAATGGAGGAGGGCGAGTTTCCAAGCGAAATTGTAAAAAAAATGGGCAGGCTCGGCCTAATGGGAATTCCGGTGCCTGAAAAATATGGCGGTTCAGAGATGGACTTTATCTCCTATATCATTGCCATCCATGAAATTTCCAAGGTCAGCGCCACGGTTGGCGTCATCCTTTCCGTTCATACATCGGTCGGAACCAATCCAATCCTGTACTTCGGGTCGGAAGAGCAAAAGAAACAGTATGTACCTAAACTTGCTTCAGGGGAATTCCTCGGTGCATTCTGCCTGACAGAACCAAATGCCGGATCAGACGCGGGCAACTTGAAAACCCGCGCGGTCAAGAAGGATGGCCATTATGTATTGAACGGATCGAAGGTATTCATTACCAATGGCGGCGTAGCAGATATTTATATTGTTTTCGCATCGACGAATCCTGAAGCAGGGCCGAGTGGCATCTCAGCATTTATCGTGGAAAAAGACACACCCGGATTCATCGTTGGCAAGGAAGAACACAAAATGGGCCTGTACGGCTCCCGAACAGTCCAGCTGACCTTCGAGGACATGAAGGTGCCGCAGGAAAATCTGCTCGGTCTCGAGGGCGAAGGATTTACAATCGCGATGAGCAATCTGGACGCCGGCAGGATTGGCATCGCCGCACAGGCTCTAGGGATTGCCGAAGCAGCATTCGAAGCAGCGACGAATTATGCGAAGGAAAGAAACCAGTTCGGCAGGCCAATTGCCGCCCAGCAAGGCATCGGCTTCAAGCTGGCAGACATGGCCACATCTGTCGAAGCTGCAAAACTATTAGTCTATCGTGCGGCCCAATTGCGCTCCGAAGGGAAAAAATGCCGCCTGGAAGCGTCCATGGCCAAGCTCTTCACCTCAAGAACAGCCGTCGAAGTCACAACCGAAGCCATCCAAGTACTCGGCGGCTACGGCTACACAAAAGATTATCCAGTCGAACGCTATTTCCGCGACGCCAAAGTCACCGAAATATACGAGGGCACGAGTGAAATTCAGAAAATGGTAATTAGTAAGCTTATCTAACAGGTATTTTGACAGGTTTGGCGTGGGGAGCAGGGAAGTTGTCAAGAAAAGCCTGTAATTTAGACAGGTTTGGCGTGAGAAGCAGGGAAGTTGTCAAGAAATCCTCATTAAAATAGAAAAACCAGTAACGGAGGAAACAATAATGAATTTTCGATTATCGGAAGAACATGAAATGATCAGGAAAATGGTCCGGGATTTTGCGAGAAATGAAGTGGCTCCGACGGCTGCTGAGCGCGATGAGGAGGAACGTTTTGACCGCGAGATCTTTGATAAAATGGCGGAACTGGGACTAACTGGTATTCCTTGGCCGGAAGAATACGGCGGCATCGGCAGTGATTACCTGGCATACTGCATTGCGGTGGAAGAACTATCCCGTGTTTGTGCATCGACTGGGGTCATGCTGTCAGCGCATACTTCCCTTGCCGGCTGGCCGATCTTCAAGTATGGAAACGAAGAGCAGAAACAAAAATATTTGCGTCCGCTTGCTGAAGGGAAAAGCATCGGCGCATACTGCCTGACTGAGCCAGGCAGCGGATCTGATGCAGGTGCAATGAGAACAACAGCGAAGGAAGATGGAGATCATTATCTACTGAATGGCTCGAAAATTTTCACTACAAACGGCGGCGAAGCGGAAATTTACGTGGTGTTTGCGCTGACTGATCCGTCCAGCAAGCATAAAGGAACAACTGCGTTCATCGTCGAAAGCAGCTTTCCCGGATTTTCGGTCGGCAAGAAGGAAAAGAAGATGGGCATCCGGTCCTCTCCAACTACAGAAATCATTTTTGAAGACTGCCGGGTTCCAAAGGAAAACATTCTAGGTGAAGTAGGTGAAGGCTTCAAAATCGCGATGAAGACGCTTGATGGCGGCCGGAACGGGATCGCCGCCCAGGCAGTTGGTATTGCCCAAGGGGCGCTTGATGCGGCAGTTGATTATGCGAGGGAACGCCAACAATTCGGCAAGCCGATCGCTGCAAACCAGGGAATTAGTTTCAAGCTTGCGGATATGGCGACATCGATTGAGGCGGCAAGACTATTAACCTACCAGGCTGCTTGGCTTGAGTCTGAAGGTCTTCCATACGGCAAGGAATCGGCAATGTCCAAACTATTTGCCGGCGACACTGCGATGAAAGTGACAACCGAAGCCGTTCAGGTTTTCGGCGGCTACGGCTATACAAAGGACTATCCAGTGGAACGCTTCATGCGCGATGCGAAAATCACGCAAATATATGAAGGAACACAGGAAATCCAGCGTCTTGTTATTTCAAGAATGCTGACAAAATAACAGGGCGGGACAGAAGATGAAAAAGCGAGAAGTGCAGGCGTCGGTAAAAGATGAGCGACTTGTGAAAAAAAGGCGCGACCAAATGATCAAAGGGGCCGTAACCCTTTTTAAGCAGAAGGGCTTCCACCGCACGACGACTAGAGAGATTGCCCGGGCTTCAGGCTTTAGCATCGGAACCCTTTACGAATACATCCGTACGAAGGAAGATGTGCTATACCTAGTCTGCGACAGCATCTATGACGAAGTTTCTGACCGTCTTCAGGAAAATCTCGACACGAAAAAGGGAACACTCGAGAGCCTGAAGGTCGGCATCGCTAATTACTTCAAAGTCATGGATGATTTGCAGGACGAAGTGCTCGTCATGTACCAGGAGGTAAAATCGCTGACAAAGGATGCCCTTCCCTATGTGTTGGAAAAAGAAATCGAGATGGTGGAGATGTTTGAGAATGTGATCGAGCGCTGCGTCGAAAATGGTGAGCTTGATCTCGAAGAAAAACAGATCAAACTCATCGCTCATACTATTTTTGTCCAAGGGCAGATGTGGGGATTCCGCCGCTGGGCACTGCAAAAATTGTATACGCTCGACGAGTATACCCAACTGCAGACAGATTTGCTTTTTAAGGGGATCAAGGGATCGGAAATGAAACTAGGAACAGGGGGAAGAAAATGAGTTACACGCCAACGAATCATATTCGCTTTGTGACAGCTTCAAGTTTGTTTGACGGTCATGATGCCTCGATCAACATTATGCGTAGAATCATCCAGTCAATGGGGGGCGAGGTTATTCACCTTGGTCATAATCGCTCTGTCGAGGAGGTTGTCAATGCGGCGATCCAGGAGGATGTTCAAGGAATTGCGATTTCTTCCTATCAGGGCGGGCATGTTGAATATTTTACCTATATGTATGATCTCCTGAAGGAAAAGGGTGCTTCGCACATTCGAATTTACGGCGGTGGCGGCGGTGTTATCATTCCTCGGGAAATAAAAGCGCTCCAAGAATACGGGATTGCCCGTATCTTCTCGCCGGAGGATGGCAGGAAATATGGCCTTAACGGCATGATTGAGCAAATGATCAAGGAGTGTGATTTCCCGACAGTGACAACCGAAGGGGTAGAGGAAATCGAAAAACTGACAAACGGAGATCCGAATGCTGTTGCCAAGCTAATCACGCTTGCCGAGCAGCACGTTGGTTCGGAAAAAGAAACGGCCGCTGCCGTGGAAAGCTTGATGAAAAAAGTGAAGATGCTGACAAAACCCGTTCCGGTTGTCGGAATCACGGGTACAGGCGGTTCGGGGAAAAGCTCCTTGACGGACGAGTTGATCAGACGCTTTCTCAATGAGATTCCCGAAAAGCGGGTAGCAATTTTATCCGTCGATCCTACGAAGCTAAAAACAGGCGGAGCCCTTTTAGGTGACCGGATTCGCATGAACGCGATTTTTTCTCCGCGCGTTTATATGCGCAGCCTGGCGACGAGACACTCAAAGTCAGAATTATCGCTTGCGATCAAGGATGCCATTGAGGTCGTAAAAGCAGCAGGCTTTGACCTCGTGATCGTCGAAACGAGCGGTATTGGTCAGGGTGATGCAGGGATTACCGAAGTATGTGATGTTTCGATGTATGTGATGACAAGCGAATTCGGTGCACCGTCACAGCTGGAGAAGATTGACATGATTGACTATGCCGACTTGATTGTCATCAATAAGTTTGAACGAAAAGGCTCAGAGGACGCAAAGCGCCAAGTGCAAAAACAATTTCAGCGCAGCCATCTGTTATGGGACAAAGAGTTAGAGGAAATGCCGGTGTACGGCACGATTGCCAGCCAGTTCAATGATCCAGGCACGAACGCATTGTTTGCTGCTCTGGTTGATAAAATCAATGAAAAAGCGGGTACAGACTGGTCCACCTCACTCTCTACCAATGCAGTCGTCGAAAAACAAAATATCATCATTCCGAATGACCGCCGGTACTACCTCCGTGAAATCTCGGAAACGGTTCGCGGCTACCATAAACAAGCAGCTGAGCAGGCAAGCCTTGCCCGCAGACTGTTCCAAATCGACGGGGCAATCGAAGCGGCAAAAGAAAAAGATGCAAACGGGGAAGTTCTTTCTTTTCTGCAAAAGATGAAACAAGAAATAGAAAGCAAATTGACAACGGAAACGAGAAACATTCTAGAAAACTGGAAGTCTCTAAAGGAAAAGTACAGCGGAGAGAAGTTCGTGACGAAAATCCGCGACAAAGAAATCGTCACGGAGCTCAGGACAAAGAGCTTGTCAGGCTTAAGCATCCCGAAAATAGCATTGCCAAAATACAAGGATTACGGCGAAATTCTTCGCTGGGTATACCTTGAGAACGTACCTGGCAGCTTCCCATACACTGCAGGCGTTTTTCCATTTAAGCGTGAAGGGGAGGATCCGAAACGCCAGTTTGCAGGTGAGGGAACACCGGAACGGACGAACCGTCGTTTCCATTATCTGTCTAAGGACGACAATGCGAAGCGATTGAGCACAGCTTTTGACTCGGTCACTCTTTACGGTGAAGACCCTGATTACCGTCCAGATATTTACGGCAAGGTCGGCGAGAGTGGTGTTAGCGTCTGTACCCTTGATGACATGAAAAAATTGTATGCAGGATTTGACCTTTGCCATCCATCCACATCCGTATCGATGACCATCAATGGACCGGCACCGATCATTCTGGCAATGTTTATGAACACAGCGATTGATCAACAGGTTGCAAGGAAAGAACAGGAGCTTGGCTGCAAGCTGAATGAGGAAGAGTTTGCCAATGTCAGGAAAATAACACTGCAAACTGTCCGCGGTACCGTCCAGGCAGATATATTAAAAGAAGATCAAGGACAGAATACTTGTATCTTCTCCACCGAATTCGCACTGCGAATGATGGGCGATATCCAGCAATATTTTATTGACGAAAAGGTTCGAAATTATTATTCTGTATCCATTTCCGGCTACCATATTGCTGAAGCCGGTGCCAATCCGATTTCCCAGCTGGCGTTCACACTCTCAAACGGCTTCACGTATGTGGAGTACTATTTAAGCAGAGGGATGAAGATCGATGATTTTGCACCAAACTTGAGCTTCTTCTTTTCAAACGGTCTTGACCCGGAATATTCAGTAATTGGCAGAGTTGCCCGCCGCATTTGGGCGATAGTCATGAAGAACAAGTACGGGGCAAATGAGCGAAGCCAGAAGCTGAAGTATCATATCCAGACATCGGGACGTTCGCTTCACGCACAAGAAATTGACTTCAATGATATTCGCACGACGCTCCAGGCTTTGATGGCATTGCATGATAACTGCAACTCGCTTCACACAAATGCGTATGACGAAGCAATCACCACGCCCACAGAAGAATCTGTGCGCCGCGCAATGGCCATTCAGATGATCATCACGAAGGAGCACGGTTTAACAAAGAACGAAAACCCGCTGCAGGGCGCATTCATCATTGAAGAGCTGACTGATTTAGTAGAAGAAGCCGTTCTTCAGGAATTTGAACGAATCAATGACCGGGGCGGCGTGCTTGGTGCGATGGAAACCCAGTATCAGCGCGGCAAAATCCAGGATGAATCTATGTACTATGAAATGAAAAAGCATTCAGGGGAGCTGCCGATTATCGGGGTGAACACGTACTTAAATCCAAATCCCCCATCAGAGGAAGAGATCGACAAAATGGAGCTTGCCCGTGCGACAAAAGAAGAAAAAGAAACACAAATCCGCAATCTCCAAGCATTCAAAAACAAGAGTCAAGACCAGTCCGAAGCAGCGCTCGAGCGGCTGAAGGAAACAGCGGTAAGCGGCGGCAATATTTTTGCAGAACTGATGGAAACCGTCCAATTCGCAAGTCTTGGACAGATCACAAGGGCGCTGTACGAAGTAGGCGGCCAGTTCCGCAGAAATATGTAAATTTTCCCTCAAAAAAAATCGCAAATGAAGGAATGGGATGGCTTAGGGCAACTAGGAGCCATCCTGTATTTCATGCTCTAGGAAACATTCCTGGCGTTTTCATAAAATTTCCCGTCCTTTTTGGCAGAAAATCTTATATAATCTAGTTAGCTGCTTATACATATGACGTAGTTCAGGATGTGAATATTGTGAAATCGGTTTTGTTTACGGCAGGGGCAGTGGTGGCTGCTGCTACCATATATTATCTTTACCAGCGTGAGCTTGGCGCCATTCCATTTTACATTTTAGCCATCGTCTTTTTTTTACTGGCATTGAGCCAATGGAACAGTAGAAGGAAGGCTGGCAAAGGGGAAGAAGAAATCGAAAGCGAAAAAAGCCGGGGGAATGGCAGATAAAACTGGCATAAAGGTGTAATATTTGTTTATAATGTAGAATATGCATTCTGGGATATTTTCCTTATTTTCGGACGGATGGCCGGGTAAAGGCCTGGAATAGAGAAAGGAAGTGCGAAAATTGAGTTTAAGCCAATACTCAAAAGAAGAGCTTCAAGAAATGTCAATGATTGAAGTTGGATTTGAAATTTTAAAAGAAAAGAAGCAAGCAATCACATTTCAGGAGCTGATGGCTGAAGTTAAGAAGCTCCTTAAATTGGACAAGGCCGATGTTGCTGAAAAAACGGTTCAATTTTATACAGATATAAATATAGATGGACGTTTCATGTCCCAAAGCGAAGGGCGTTGGGGTCTTCGCGTCTGGTACCCAGTCGACCAGATGGAAGAAGACAATGTTACCACAGTCAAGCCGAAAAAGAAGAAGGCAAAGAAGGTTGTCGCTGAAGAGGATCTAGATCTTGAGGAATTCGATGAAATCGATGAGGAAGACCTCGACTATGATGCGATCGACGAATTCGATGACGAGGACGACGATGATGATGATGTGCTCGAGGATGACGAGGAAGACTTTGATGATGATCTAGAGGATTCCGACGATTTCGAAGACGATGAAAAGCTGCTTGAAGATGAAGACGCAGACCTCCCGCTCGAAGAAGAAGATCTCGAGGATGAAGACGAAGAAGAACGATAATTAACAGCTTGACTTTTCTATTTACCGAATGTAGAATACTTTTTGGGCTCCTTAAAAGGAGAGTAAGTAAAACAGCCACAAAACGCTCCCATCCTGTATGCGGGGCGTTTTTTTATTTTTTTTAGAGAGTAGGGAGGTCAGCGAGGCGTTCGTCGAGGCTGACCGATACTGGCTTTATCCTTGCTATCCGCTTGCCGAAACAGAAAGCTGGCGATCTAAAAATAAATCAATGAAACAGGTGCAGATTGCACAAACTGTTGATGGGGGGATTACCAATGTCAAAGTATATTTTTGTGACGGGCGGAGTAGTTTCGTCCTTAGGGAAAGGAATCACGGCAGCATCCCTTGGAAGATTGCTGAAAAACAGGGGTTTGAACGTAACAATCCAGAAGTTTGATCCATATATTAACGTGGACCCCGGAACAATGAGTCCGTACCAGCACGGAGAAGTATTCGTAACCGACGATGGCGCAGAGACTGACCTCGACCTCGGCCATTATGAGCGCTTCATCGATATCAACCTGAACAAATACTCTAACGTGACAACCGGGAAAATTTACTCAACGGTGTTGAAAAAAGAGCGCCGCGGTGATTACCTCGGAGGAACGGTACAGGTGATTCCGCATATTACCAATGAAATCAAGGAAAAGGTGTTCCGTGCTGGCAAAGAGACAGGCGCAGATGTTGTCATTACGGAAATCGGCGGTACAGTTGGGGACATCGAGTCGCTGCCGTTTCTGGAAGCAATCCGCCAGATTAAGAATGATGCCGGTCGTGACAATGTGATGTACATCCACTGTACGCTCGTTCCTTACATTAAGGCTGCCGGTGAAATGAAAACGAAGCCGACCCAGCACAGCGTAAAAGAATTGCGCAGCCTGGGAATCCAGCCAAATATTATCGTTCTTCGCACCGAAATGCCGATCTCCCAGGAGATGAAGGACAAGATCGCTCTGTTCGGAGATATCGCTAAGGAAGCGGTTATTGAGGCGGCAGATGCGGAAACACTTTATTCCATCCCTTTGGCCCTGCAGGAGCAGAAGATGGATCAGCTTGTATGCGATCACTTCAAACTGGAATGCAATGATGCAGACATGACCGAGTGGCGTGCATTGGTCGAAAAAGTAACGCATCTTACTGGCAAGACAAGAATTGCCCTTGTCGGCAAATATGTGGAACTGCAGGATGCCTATATTTCTGTCGTGGAATCTTTGAAGCACGCAGGCTATGCATTTGACAGTGATATTGAAATCAAGTGGATAAACGCAGAGGAAGTAACAACTGAAAATGTCGTTGAATTGCTGGATGACGTCAATGGCATTCTTGTTCCAGGCGGATTCGGCGATCGCGGAATCGAAGGAAAAATTCTTGCGACTCAGTATGCGCGTGAGAACAAAGTGCCTTTCTTCGGAATTTGCCTTGGCATGCAGCTGGCATCTGTTGAGTTTGCACGTCATGTTCTTGGACTGAAGGATGCTCACTCAGCGGAAATCATGCCAAACACACCTTATCCAATCATCGACCTTCTTCCAGAGCAGAAGGATATTGAAGATCTTGGCGGAACACTTCGCCTCGGGCTATATCCTTGTAAACTTGTCGAAGACTCAAAAGCCTTCGCTGCTTACGGTGATGACCTAATATATGAACGCCATCGCCATCGTTACGAGTTCAACAACGAATACCGTCAGGCAATGGAAAAGCAAGGCTTTATCTTCTCTGGGACAAGCCCAGATGGCCGTTTGGTTGAAATCATCGAACTGAAGGACCACCCTTGGTTCTTGGCATCGCAGTTCCATCCTGAATTCACATCAAGACCAACTCGACCACAGCCATTATTCAGAGACTTTATTGAAGCATCTATTAAAACGAAAAAATAACCGTAAAAAAAAGCCGGAGCATATCGAGGCCACTGAAAAAGTCCTTAAAGGTTGGCCTTGTTAAAATGGACCGGTTGATCTCCACTCCAGGTCGCGGGGCGTGCGGTGAGCCTCCTAAGCGCCTGGATCCCGCAGGAGTCTACGCACACCTTCCGTTCCAATCAACCTAGTGCTACTAGACCTATGTGGTAGACAAACTATAAGCCGTTCAAATCCTTTACTTTTTTAAGGATTCGGGCGGCTTTTATTTTATAATAGAATCAATCTAGTCGAATTGGGTGGTTTCAATGATGTCTATGCAACAAACAATCAAACTAAGTCCTTACAGAAAAAGAACCGGTTCTTTTCGTTTGGATTTTCTAGAAAATCTTAAATATCGGCAGATTTTCAGTGGCCTCAGCATATCTCTGGCTTTTTTTTACGCGGTTAATACTCTGCCAATATTTCTTCGATCGTGAATTTCAGGCCAAAATAGAGGAACAATCCGGCAATAGAAGTGGGATAGCCAACTCTGTTGCCGAGTTCATCGGGCAGCAGTCCTTTGGTGATTCGCAAGTCTATATGGACATCTGCGAGCGTATTCAATCCCTTCCCTTCAGTCCGAACAGTAGAAACTGCCACGAATGGGATCGCTTTTTCCTGTAAAATGGCTGCGATTTCGACTGCTTCTTCGTCATCAGCATAGCGGCTGACGATCAGCACGCGGTCGGCGTCATCCACTTCTATCTCATCCGATAAGATGCATGCGGACGCAAGTGGTTCTTCGCCGTAAATGGCCTCGAGTTCAACAGCCTTCATTTCCCTTGTTCCATAAATCCAGATTCTGCCTTCCCCAGCAGCCGCCTGTGCGAGCAACCTTGCTCCATCCTCAAGTGCAAATGCTTCTTTTTCCAGCAGCCGCTGAAAGTAGCCGCCAAGTTGTGTTGAAAACATTTTTAACATTCCTGTACCTCCGTTCTTTGCCTATACTAATGTAAAGTACTACAATCGCAAGAAAAAAGCATCTGTTGAAAAATATCTTTAAAAATATGGCAGGAATTTCTTGTATTATCACGAACTGTATAAATGGGGATATATCAACCGTTTCCTCGATCATACATGTATAAAATTACTACATAATTTATTAGGGGGAAAGAGGCGGCATGAAAGAAAACATACTAATAGTCGACGACCAGTTCGGCATCAGGATTCTACTGAATGAAGTGCTGCAAAAAGAAGGATATCAAACGTACCAGGCTGCAAACGGCGTTCAGGCACTGGAGCTAGTTAAGAATCATCCACCTGATCTTGTGCTTCTGGACATGAAAATTCCGGGTATGGATGGAATTGAAATTTTAAAAAGAATGAAAGTAATCGACCCAGAAATACGAGTGATCATTATGACCGCCTATGGCGAGCTGGACATGATCAAGGAAGCGATGAGCCTTGGAGCATTGACTCATTTCGCCAAGCCATTCGATATCGATGACATCCGCGCGGCGGTAAAAAAATACTTGCAAGTAGTTTCAAAAGACTGAGACCCATTGGCAGCGTTTGCATTATATCATTTTTATGACACTTGCAAAAACAAGGCTTGAACAATGGCAATTCTGATTTTCTTTTGGTATGATACATATGAATTCCACAGGATCATTTCGTTTTGATGAATGCCATCTCGGGTACATAATCAAAAGCGGGTAGGGAAACCCTTTAATAGAGTAGCATAATCAAAAAAAACGATTGATCATAACGAAGGAGGAAAAGATATGCCATTAGTTCCAATGACTGAAATGCTGAAAAAAGCCAATGCAGAGGGCTACGCTGTTGGGCAATTTAACTTAAATAACCTTGAATTCACTCAAGCGATCCTTCAAGCGGCAGAAGCCGAGAAATCACCAGTAATCCTTGGTGTTTCTGAAGGTGCAGCGCGCTACATGGGCGGATTTAAAACGGTAGTTAAAATGGTAGAAGGTTTGATGGAGGACTATCAAATTACAGTTCCTGTTGCTATTCACCTCGACCACGGTTCGAGTTTCGACAAATGCAAAGAGGCAATTGATGCTGGCTTTACATCTGTTATGATCGATGCTTCCCATAGTTCATTCGAAGAGAATATTGAAATCACTTCAAAAGTGGTAGAATACGCTCATTCAAAAGGTGTTTCAGTGGAAGCGGAACTTGGAACGGTCGGCGGCCAGGAAGATGATGTCGTTGCGGACGGCGTTACCTATGCGGACGTTCAAGAGTGCAAAACACTTGTGGAGCGCACAGGCATCGACTGCCTTGCACCGGCACTTGGCTCCGTACACGGACCATACAAGGGTGAACCTAAGCTAGGTTTTAAAGAAATGGAAGAAATCAACAAAATTGCAGGCGTGCCATTAGTATTGCACGGAGGAACTGGTATTCCGACAAAAGACATCCAGAAATCCGTCTCTTTAGGAACTGCGAAAATCAATGTAAACACAGAAAATCAAATTGCTTCAGCTAAAGCAGTGCGTCAAGTACTGGCAGAAAAGCCGAACGAATACGATCCACGTAAATATCTTGGACCAGCTCGCGACGCAATTAAGGAAACGGTAATCGGCAAAATGCGCGAATTCGGTTCTTCCAACAAGGCGTAAAAGCACGGAAAGTTTATTAGAATGAAACCGCCTTACCTAAGGCGGTTTTTATCCATTATAGAATAATTCGAATTTCGCTCCGCTTGAAGGGGTTGGCTAAGTTTTTTGTTTTGAAAATTATCTCGACTGGAGGCGTTTACAAATGAAGTTTTTTATCGATACTGCTAATATGGATGAAATCCGCGAGGCCTATGCACTTGGAATAGTATCAGGGGTGACAACGAACCCGTCCCTTGTCGCCAAAGAAAAGAATGTGAAGTTTGAAGACCGCCTGAAGGAAATCACTCAGCTTGTTTCTGGTTCTGTTAGTGCCGAAGTCATTGCGCTTGATGCAGAAGGAATGATCAAAGAAGGAAGAGAATTAGCTGGGATCGCGCCAAACATCACCGTCAAAGTTCCGATGACTCCAGAAGGGCTCAAGGCTGTTTCCGTATTTTCAAAAGAAGGAATTAAGACAAATGTAACCCTCGTCTTCAGTGCGAACCAGGCATTGCTGGCAGCTAGAGCGGGAGCTACATACGTATCGCCTTTCCTTGGTCGCCTTGATGACATCGGCCATAATGGACTCGACTTGGTTTCGACGATTGCCGAGATTTTCACGATCCACGGAATCGATACGGAAATCATCGCTGCATCAATCCGCCACCCGCAGCATGTAACAGACGCAGCACTGCGAGGCGCGCACATCGCCACCGTTCCATACAAAGTCATTCAGCAAATGTTCAGTCACCCGCTGACCGACAAAGGAATCGAAGCATTTTTGAAAGACTGGGAATCTCGCGGTCTGTAATAGGCATTTTAGAATGGGGTTTGGGAATTTCATACTCTTGTTGTAAAAAATATACCTCATAGATTTCACGCAATTCAATTTACGTAGAGCCAAAATCGGTCTTAGCTGTAACCTTGTTTGCATCTCCAGCTCGACCTTACATCACGGCTTAGAAGGGAGTCACAAATGGAAAAGCTTAAGATTGCAGGCGGCTATCCTTTAAAAGGGACTGTTCGAGTCAGCGGTGCGAAAAACAGCGCAGTAGCCTTAATTCCCGCAACCATTTTAGCAGAATCGCCTGTGACCATTGAAGGTTTGCCGGATATTTCCGATGTTCATATGCTCAAGGACTTGATGGAGGAAATTGGTGGTTCTGTTGAATACTCAAACAATGAAATGACGGTTGATCCGTCTTCCATGATTTCCATGCCTTTGCCGAATGGAAAAGTGAAAAAGCTGCGAGCTTCGTACTATTTGATGGGAGCAATGCTTGGACGTTTCAAAAAGGCTGTCATTGGACTGCCTGGCGGATGCCATTTGGGCCCGAGACCGATTGACCAGCACATAAAAGGATTTGAAGCGCTCGGTGCGAGCGTGACAAATGAACAGGGAGCCATCTATCTTCGGGCAGATGAGCTTCGCGGTGCGAGAATCTATTTGGACGTCGTAAGCGTCGGGGCAACCATCAATATTATGCTTGCTGCCGTAAGAGCGAAGGGGCGCACGATCATTGAAAATGCCGCAAAAGAACCGGAAATCATTGACGTAGCAACCTTGCTCACCAATATGGGAGCGAAAATCAAAGGCGCCGGTACCGACGTCATCCGCATTGACGGTGTCGACGAGCTTCACGGCTGCCGCCACACGATTATCCCGGACCGGATCGAGGCGGGAACATACTTAATCCTTGGCGCAGCGATTGGGCAAGGTGTCACGATTGACAACGTCATTCCACAGCATATTGAGTCCCTTGTGGCCAAGCTGAAGGAAATGGGTGTGAAGATAGAGGTAAGCGATGAACAAATCTATGTTGCCCCGGCGGACAGGTACAAAGCAATTGACATTAAAACGCTCGTCTATCCCGGATTTCCGACCGACCTGCAACAGCCGTTCACAGCCTTGCTGACAAAAGCAGAAGGATCAAGCGTCGTAACCGATACGATCTATGGCGCACGCTTCAAGCATATCGATGAATTAAGAAGAATGAATGCCAATATTAAGGTAGAAGGCAGATCTGCGATCATCAGCGGACCAATCAAGCTTCAGGGAGCCAAGGTCAGGGCAAGCGACCTCCGAGCTGGAGCGGCGCTTGTGATTGCCGGACTTATCGCTGAAGGTGTTACAGAAGTGACGGGAGTAGAACACATCGATCGCGGCTACAGCCACATCGTTGAAAAGCTAAACGGAATTGGCGCGACAATCTGGCGGGAAGATTTAACTTCGGAAGAGCAAGAAGAAGTGAAAAAATCATAAAAAGTATAGTACAATGGAGTGGTACTATACGAATAGTGGTGCTAATGTGGAGCCAAACTGCAAAATAGTATAACCTATTTTGTCATCGAGCCACTTGATTCCCAAGGTTTTTGGGAAGGAAGTTGGCAGGGGGATACGGCTGCGGTGGGCATTAGCCCCGTTCATGATTAGGGGATGATCATATGGAACGTAGCTTAACGATGGAACTTGTCCGCGTGACGGAGGCGGCGGCACTTGCATCCGCCCGCTGGATGGGCCGCGGAAAAAAAGACGAGGCGGACGATGCAGCAACGTCGGCAATGAGAGATGTGTTTGATACCATCCCGATGAAAGGTACCGTCGTGATCGGAGAGGGAGAGATGGATGAAGCGCCGATGCTGTATATCGGTGAAAAGCTTGGGACAGGCTTTGGCCCGCGGTTAGACGTAGCGGTAGACCCATTGGAAGGAACGAATATCGTAGCGTCTGGCGGCTGGAATGCACTTGCTGTTCTCGCCGTAGCGGATCATGGAAACCTGCTGCATGCTCCTGACATGTACATGGATAAGCTGGCGGTGGGACCTGAAGCGGTCGGAATGGTCGATATCAATGCTTCTGTGCTTGATAATCTAAAGGCAGTGGCGAAAGCGAAGAACAAGGATATTGAGGATGTTGTCGCAACGGTATTGTATCGCCCGCGCCATGAGCAGATCATTGCCGAGCTTCGCGATGCTGGAGCTAGGATTAAGCTCATCAACGACGGAGATGTAGCTGGCGCTATCAACACGGCGTTTGATTTTACCGGTGTAGATATTTTGTTTGGATCTGGCGGAGCACCAGAAGGAGTCATCGCAGCGGTAGCGTTGAAAAGCCTCGGCGGTGAGATCCAGGGGAAACTGCTGCCGCAAAACGACGCAGAGCTGGAGCGATGCAAAAGTATGGGCATTGATGTTAACCGGATCCTGCTTATGGATGATTTTGTCCGCGGCGACGATGCGATCTTTGCGGCCACAGGCGTAACAGACGGTGAGCTCCTCAAAGGAGTTCAGTTCAAAGGCTCCTATGGCTCCACCCACTCCATCGTCATGCGCGCTAAATCCGGTACAGTCCGGTTCATCGAAGGCCAGCACAGCCTGAAGAAAAAGCCGCACTTAGTCATGAAATCATAAAGGATTTTCAAACAGCAGGGAAGGCGGCTCCCTCCGGATCTTTGGACCCCGATTTGTGGGTGGAACTGCCTTTGTGCTCCCTTTTATAGGCAACGAAAATAAAAAGATTGATTATTTTTTGTGTTTCAGGGTAAAATGAGAATTGTTTTGATAAAAATGCATGTCAATGTTGTACCTTCATTAATTCCTTCTTACAACCTTCAAAGGAACTCATTTCTTCTTTTTCCATCCATACGCGGAAATTCTTATCCATTTTTTTATGGGGGAAATCGAAATATTTTAAGGCGTGGTGACATTATGGAAGTTAATATTTCAAGCTTGGAAAATATGAAATTAAAAGAGCTGTATGAGCTTGCAAAAGAGTATAAAATCTCTTACTACAGCAAGCTGTCGAAAAAGGAACTGATTTTTGCTATTTTAAAAGCTCGTGCGGAATTGCAGGGTTATTTTTTCATGGAAGGTGTCCTCGAAATTATCCAGTCGGAGGGCTTTGGATTCCTGCGCCCAATCAACTATTCGCCAAGCTCGGAGGATATTTATATCTCGGCTTCGCAGATCCGCCGATTTGATTTAAGAAATGGCGATAAAGTTTCGGGGAAGGTCCGTCCGCCTAAAGAAAACGAACGCTATTTTGGCTTGCTTCAAGTCGAGGCTGTCAACGGCGATGACCCGGAATCGGCGAAGGAAAGGGTTCATTTCCCTGGACTGACGCCGCTGTATCCTGATCGCCAGATGAAGCTGGAGACAGAGCAAAACAAAGTGTCAACACGAATCATGGATGTGCTTGCCCCAGTCGGCTTCGGGCAGCGCGGCCTGATTGTTGCTCCGCCAAAGGCTGGTAAGACGATGCTGATCAAAGAAATCGCGAACAGCATTACCATGAACCATCCAGAAGCAGAACTAATTGTGCTGTTGATCGACGAGCGTCCGGAAGAGGTTACCGATATCGAACGGTCCGTTGCCGCCGATGTTGTCAGCTCTACCTTTGACGAAGTGCCGGAAAACCATATTAAAGTGGCTGAGCTTGTTCTCGAGCGTGCGATGCGCCTTGTGGAGCACAAGCGCGATGTCATCATTTTGATGGACAGCATTACTCGCCTTGCCCGTGCCTATAATCTGGTTATCCCGCCAAGCGGCCGCACCTTGTCAGGCGGTATTGACCCTGCCGCATTTCACCGTCCTAAGCGCTTTTTCGGAGCTGCCCGCAATATCGAAGAAGGCGGCAGCTTAACGATTCTCGCAACTGCGCTGATTGATACAGGGTCCCGCATGGATGATGTCATCTATGAAGAGTTCAAGGGAACAGGCAATATGGAGCTGCATCTCGACCGCGCACTTGCGGAAAGAAGGATTTTCCCGGCAATCGACATTCGCCGTTCGGGAACGCGAAAAGAAGAGTTGCTCATTCCGAAAGACCAATTGGACAAGCTGTGGGCGATTCGCAAATCGATGTCGGATTCACCGGATTTCTCGGAAAAATTCCTGCGCAAGCTAAAGTTGTCCAAATCGAATGAGGATTTCTTCGCGATCTTGGGGGAAGAAATGAAAGGCAACAACAAGCGTTCCTAATTCCAAAATTTGGTTTGTAAATTGAGCTTGAAATATAAAGATAGACTTGGTATAATAGTGTCAGTGTGTTTTTTCAATAACGGCATAACTCTGTTTCGGATATGATTCAGGGCGGAAGGAGATGAAAAGAATGAAATCAGGAATTCATCCAAATTACAAAACAGCTAAGGTGACTTGCGCTTGCGGAAACGAATTCGAAACTGGTTCTGTGAAGAACGAGATTCGCGTTGAAACTTGCTCTGAATGCCACCCATTCTATACTGGACGTCAAAAGTTTGCAGAAGCCGGCGGACGTGTAGACCGCTTCAACAAAAAATACGGTCTTAAAGAAAAAATTCAGTAATATAAGAAAAACCGAAACAGGCAAGAAGCTTTGTGACTTGCCTGTTTTTTACTGCCTTTTTCCATCTGCTTTTGGGTACTAATAGAGGGAGAAATATTTTTTAGGAACTTTCTTTTTTCTGTTGTTTTTTTTGCTATAATGGAAAAAGCTGAAAAAAGTGTCGAACTATGACCAGGCTTTTTTCGTACCTTTATGACATCAAAGAGACGTAAAAATACGAAAAAAGCTTAAAAGATGATCGCAAATGCTATTTTTTCAGCGAGGAAGGAGAGGCCGACCATGTATGTTATGAAACAAAGCGGCTGGATAGAATTGATTTGCGGCAGCATGTTTTCCGGCAAGTCCGAAGAACTGATCCGCCGTGTGCGCAGGACGCAATTTGCCAAGCAAAAAATTGCCGTTTTTAAGCCTGCGATGGATAACCGCTACAGCGAAGAATCGGTTGTATCACACAACGGAACGGCAATTACTGCCAAGCCGATTGGCAAATCTACCGATATTTTTACTTTTATTAATCCTGATATCGACGTCATCGCCATCGATGAAGCGCAGTTTTTTGACAATGAAATTCTGGCGGTTGTCCAGCATCTCGCAGACAGCGGTTATCGTGTCATCGTTGCTGGTCTTGACCAGGATTTCCGCGGCGAGCCATTCGGCCAGATGCCTGCGTTGATGGCAGTCGCCGAAAATGTGACCAAGCTTCAGGCGGTATGTGCCATTTGCGGATCGCCAGCAAGCCGGACACAGCGTCTCATCAACGGGGAACCAGCTTCCTACGACGATCCGATCATTCTCGTCGGCGCAGCGGAAGCCTATGAGCCACGCTGCCGACATCACCACGAAGTGCCGAAATTCCCAAATGAGCTGAAAATCGAGAAAACGTCGGAAAGCTTATCCTAATATCCTCCTGATTTTGCAGGGGGATTTTTTATTTTTACCTAAATTATGGAAAAATGAGAGATTATCCTTTATTTTGGTGGAATTATCTCCGATTGTGGGTGAAATATCCCCGATTATGGGGGAATTATCGCGGTTATTGTCCAAATATGGAGTTAGAATAAGAGATTCATTTTTCCAGTTACCGAGTTAGCCTGAAAATGTGCATGGATATTCCTCCAAAAGGGCAGAATAACCGCGGGAGGTGTGTTATTTTGAAAAAAATCCTCATATTTTTCTTATTTTTTGCCGTTTTGGGTTCCGGTTGTGCTCAGCATAATGCCGAATCGATTTATGACAAGGATGAAGATCGTGCAGGTACGGATATTAATCGGGAAAATGACGGAGTTCGCCGCGGAAATGGAAACCAGGATAATGGCATGACAATGACCGATCAGAATCCCAATTTGCTGAATACCGATAATCAAAACCGCCACAGTTTTTCCATGGATGTCCAAAAAGCGAAGGACGTCATCTCAGATGCTGGCTATGAACCCGGTTCGATCTGGATCAACGGCGGCGAGATGAACGTGACAGCACGGCTTCAAGGGCTGGTAACCCGAAAAGATCGGGAAGATGCCCAGAAAATCTTGCAAAACAGGCTAAGTAAAGCTTTGCCGCGCTACGATGTGAAAGTCAATATTGAGTAAACGCTAGACAGCATGTCCGCACTGGGCATGCTTTTTCATATTGATTTTGACTGATAGTAGCACCTATACTATAATTAAAATGTTATGCAATTTATGATTTAAAGGTTTAGGAAAATAGAGGTGATTGTCCGTGTTTGATCGTCTTCAATCAGTTGAGGATCGTTATGAAAGATTAAATGAACTATTAAGTGATCCGGAAATAGTAAAGGATGCTAACAAGCTGCGCGAATATTCTAAAGAGCAGTCGGATATTGAGAAAACGGTGATGGCTTACCGTGAATACAAAGAAGTAAAAGAGCAATTGACTGAGGCAAAGGCAATGCTCGAAGAAAAGCTGGATGCGGAAATGCGTGAAATGGTTAAAGAAGAAATCGCGGAGCTAGAGCCGCGTTTGGAAGAGCTTGAAGCCCATATTAAGATTCTTCTCGTCCCGAAGGATCCAAACGATGACAAGAACGTGATCATGGAAATCCGCGGCGCTGCGGGCGGCGATGAAGCGGCGCTGTTTGCTGGCGACCTTTACCGCATGTACAGCCGTTTTGCCGAATCTCAGGGCTGGAAAACAGAAGTCATCGATGCCAACACGACTGGCGTAGGCGGATTCAAGGAAATCATCTTTATGATCAATGGAAAAGGCGCCTATTCCAAAATGAAGTTCGAAAATGGCGCGCACCGTGTCCAGCGAGTTCCGGAAACGGAATCAGGCGGCCGGATTCATACGTCAACAGCGACAGTTGCCTGCCTTCCAGAAGCGGAGGAAGTCGAAGTCGAGCTGCATGACAAGGACATTCGCTTTGACGCATTCGCATCCAGCGGTGCCGGCGGACAGTCCGTTAACACGACCATGTCAGCGGTTCGTCTGACTCATATTCCAACTGGAATCGTCGTATCATGCCAGGATGAAAAATCACAGCACAAAAACAAAGACAAGGCGATGAAGGTTCTTCGTGCCCGCGTCTATGACAAGTTCCAGCAGGAAGCACAGGCCGAGTACGACCAGGTTCGTAAATCTGCCGTTGGTACCGGAGACCGCTCTGAGCGCATCCGCACGTACAATTTCCCGCAAAATCGCGTGACAGACCACCGCATCGGCCTGACCATCCAAAAATTGGATCAAATTCTCCAGGGCAAGTTGGATGAGATCATCAATGCGTTAATTATGGAAGACCAATCGCAAAGGCTTGAGAGTGCGAACAATGACTAAACGCAAACTGTATGAAGCCCTCAACTGGGCTTCTTCTTTTTTAAAAGAACATCAGCGTGAAGAGTTCGCGGGGGAGCTATTGCTGCGTCATTATTCCGGCCTATCCCGCACTTCCATGCTGATGAATTGGCGGGATGAATTGGACGGGGAAGTGTGGACGGAGTTTCAGGCAGCTGTAAAAAGGCATGGAGAAGGCGAACCGATCCAGTATATTATCGGCTTCGAGGAGTTTTACGGCCGCCGGTTTGAAGTGAATGAGCATGTGCTGATTCCAAGGCCTGAGACCGAAGAGCTGGTTCAAGGCACGCTAAAGCGTCTCAACAGCCTTTTTCCGGAAAATAGAAAGATTGATCTTGTCGATGTCGGGACGGGGAGCGGAGCAATTTCCGTTACATTGAAACTGGAAAAACCAGAAATGACGGTGTCCGCTATGGACCTATCAGAGGATGCCCTCGAGGTAGCGCGGAGAAATGCGGACAAGCTTGGTGCGGACATGGAGTTTTTACATGGGGACTTGCTGCAGCCACTTATTTTACAAGGAAGAAAAGTCGATGCCGTCATCTCGAATCCGCCGTATATTCCAATTGCCGATCAGCAATGGATGTCAGACATCGTAACGGAACATGAGCCGCATCTGGCGCTGTTTGCGGGCGAAGATGGATTGGAACTGTATCGGCGCTTTATGGAGGAACTGCCGCTTGTGTTAAAAGCGAAGGCCTTGGTCGGCTTTGAAATCGGTGCTGGTCAGGGGGAAGCCGTCCGTGCGCTTCTCGAAAAAACGTTCCCACAAGCAACGGTTGAGGTTGTGCTGGATCTCAATGGCAAGGACCGCATGGTTTTTGCAGAACTGGACTCCTGAGGAAGGGGTCCGATTTTTTTTTCAAAATTACTAGTTTAAGAATCTAGCAAACTGTCCACACTGTGACTAGTGAAGGGACGGTGCTGGAAATGATGATGCAGAAATTAGCGGCTTCTATTTACATACTCTTATTATGTACAGGAACCATTTTAAGTTTATATACACCAAATACCGAGGTGACAGCCCAGGAGGCGACGGTCATTCCAAACGAAGCGATTCGGCTGAGAATCCTTGCGGAAAGTGACCTCGAAAAGGACCAGGAAATCAAGCGATTGGTTCGGGATGAAGTCAACAAGGAGATCACCAAATGGGTGGAGGACTTAACCTCCATTGATGCTGCAAGAGAAGTGATCAAATCCAAGCTGCCAGAAATCCAGAAAATCGCCGAACGGGTCGTCGCAACACAAGGTTCAACGCAAGCGGTAAAAACAGAATTTGACAAAGTTCCGTTTCCTACAAAACTTTATGGCCAGTTTCTCTATCCTGCAGGCGAATACGAGGCAATTCTCATCACCCTGGGTGAAGGCGAAGGTGCCAACTGGTGGTGCGTATTGTATCCGCCGCTATGCTTCCTTGATTTTTCAAATGGGGAAGCAACGAGCGAAGGCTTCGATGAAAGTAGCGACAAAGGCGATGTGAACGTCGATTCGGAGCAGAAGTCTGAAGAAGCAGACAACAAGAAGCGAAAAAAAGACCCAGTATATGAAGGCAACCAAGAAGAAGTAGAAGTAACCTTCTTCCTAGTAGAAATTTGGAACAGGATATTTGGATAAAATAACCCCCTGCACAAAGAATGCAGGGGGTTGGTTGTTCATCCATTAGATATTTTGCGCAAATCTGTCATCCGGGATCTTGTTGAGCATGACATATAAAGTGACGGGCACAGATCCGGTGTTTTTATAGGCTAATTCTTCGCTGCCGTTCAAATGGACGGTTTCGTTGGCAGCTGCTGTTACTTCCTCGCCGTCAATCGTAAAGCTGCCTTCCCCCTGGATAGTTAAAATAAACACTTCAGTCCCGGGATGGGTGTGCTTTGGCAGCTCCTGGCCGGGCATGAAGTTTAGCAAGAATACGGTACTGTCGCCTTTTTTAAAAACAATTCGTTTCGTAAACCGTTCTTCGCTGAATTCCTGGTATGCTTGCAATGCTTGTTTTTCCATGAATATTCCTCCTTATTGGCGATTGATCATAATCGGCGCGATTTGGCGCAAGCGCTCGAACAAGGCGATTCCGCCCTCGGTTTCCAGCAAGCCTGTCTCGGCCAAAGTTTCCTCCATCAGCTTTAGCCATGCACGTGCCCGGCGTGGCGTAATTTCAAATAGCATATGCCTGGCCCTCATGTTTGGAGGTCCAAATTCCTCGCTATATATTGGACCGCCGCCGGTCAACTGTGTCAGAAACATCCACTGCTTCCTCTTGATTTCAGCCATATCTCCTTTAAACAACGGGCTCAGCTCATCGTTTTCATAAACTTTCGGATAAAAGGTATTGACAATGCTGCGGATCGACTCGTCCCCGCCAATTCTTTCATAGATTGATTTCATTTCCATTTCCATGACGTGCCCCCTTTTGAGAAAGGTTTTCATTTGCTTAAATTTAGTATAACCATGTAGGGAGAACGACATTGTGACTTAAATCACTCATTTTAGAATTTTTCGCTTTGTAAAGCTTTCAAAGAAATACTTGGAAAGGGAGGAAAAACGGCTATGAAAATTACCAATAATATTACATTTTTCAGACAGGCATATTACATTCCCGTGATTCTAGTTTCATGCGGAGCGATTGCGGATATTCAATATAGTGTAACACCAAATCATAGATTTCAAGGAGGATGATGAAAAATGGCTAACAACAATCGTAACAATAATAGCGATGATAAGATGTCTCGTGAGGAAAGAGGCCGCATGGGCGGAGAAGCAACAGCTGAGAACCATGGCAGCGACTTCTACCAGGAAATCGGCAAAAAAGGCGGCGAGGCAACAGCGGACAGCCACGATAAAGAATTCTACCAGGAAATCGGCAAAAAAGGCGGAGAAGCAACAGCCGAGAGCCACGATAGCGATTTCTACGGGGAAATCGGCAAAAAGGGTGGCGAGGCAACAGCAGACAGCCATGATAAGGACTTTTATCAGGAAATCGGCAAAAAAGGCGGCGAAGCGACCTCCGAGAACCATGACAGGAGCTTCTATAAAGAAATCGGTGAAAAAGGCGGCAATGCCCGCAACAATAACTAAACTAATTGCATAAAGGGAAACGAATGGAAAAAACACGGCAGCATCACATCGGTGATCACTGCCGTGTTTTTTTTACTAGGCAGAAGCAATCGGGTTATATCTTTTTTTAAACGGTTGTACCTGTGCATTCTATAGAATATGTTCTATTTTTTTTCATCCTCTCATATCCATTTAGTAGAATTCTAAAGTTTGAGGTGAAGGATATGACTTGGAAAATCAGAAATGCAAATAAAGAGGATTTGGCGAAGCTGGAGAGATTTTTGACGGAGGCTGGCGTAAGTTCGGAAGGGTTAGGGGACTATATTGAAAACTTTTCCTTAATCGAGGATCAGCAAGGGGAACTGGTAGCCTGCCTTGGTGTCGAAACTGTGGACAAGGCAGGCTTGCTGCGTTCTTTCGTCGTTTCACCGCAAGCTATCAAGCCGGATTTGATGTTTCTCTTTAAACGAGCAATCTTGACTGCAAAAAGCCAGCGGTTGGAGGAACTTTATCTCGTCACTAACAAGAGGAGCGCGATCCCTCTGTTTGACAGCCTTGGTTTTGAAATCGTAAACGAGGTTCCAGATTCTCTTCATGAAAGAAATCACCTTAATCAAGTGTTAACTGTGGATAACTCGACAATTATGAAAATAATTCTGTGAATAATAAATTCATCCACAAAGTTATCCACGGTTTCGATAAAATTATCCACAATTTGTGGATAAAAACTTGAGTTCTGTGAAATCTTCTTTTATACTTTCATAGAAATGCACGAGTAGAGCAAGAAACAAAAGGTGGATGTAAATGCAAACCAAAATTTGGACAGTGGATAAGAATGTGGATAATTTAATAACATATCCACAAATTAAAGAAGCAGCACAAAAATTGAAGCAAAATGAAGTCATTGCTTTTCCGACAGAAACCGTTTATGGCCTCGGCGGCAATGCGGAAAGCGATGAAGCCGTTTTGAAGATTTTCGAGGCAAAAGGAAGACCTGTGGATAACCCATTGATCATTCATATAGCCAATCGTGAACAGATTCACTCCTTTATAAAAGAAATCCCCGAGCAGGCATCGAGGTTAATGGATGCGTTCTGGCCCGGTCCGCTGACGATTATCCTTGAACAGAAAGCTGGGTCTCTTTCTGACAAAGCAACTGCCGGTTTAGCGACAGTCGCAGTCAGGATGCCGAATCATCCAGTTGCCTTGGCGCTCATCGAGGAAGCGGGCCTCCCGCTTGCAGCACCGAGTGCGAACTTGTCAGGAAAACCAAGTCCAACGACTGCTGCGCATGTGGCGGCCGATTTGATGGGCAGAGTTTCAGGAATAGTCGACGGCGGCGCCACTGGGATTGGCGTTGAATCTACAGTAGTCGATTGCACAAGTGAAATCCCTGTAATCCTGCGTCCTGGCGGGGTTACGAAAGAGCAGCTGGAGGAAGTAATCGGAGAAGTGTCCGCCGATCCAGCGCTGACCGACGATCGTCTAGCACCGAAATCACCAGGGATGAAATACCGTCATTATGCGCCGAATGCCGCTTTTTATCTCGTAGATGGATCAAGACAAGAAATCCAGCAGCTTGTAAAGGAAAAACGGAAAGAAGGCAAGCGAGTTGGCGTAATGACGACAATCGAAAACAAGCCATTTTATGACGCCGATGTTGTGCTTGCCTGTGGCGAAAGAGCCAGGCTTGAAACCGTCGCAGAAGCGCTCTATGATACGCTTCGCACCTTCAACCAAGCAGATGTGGATTTTATTTTTGGAGAAATATTCCCTGAACAAGGCGTCGGCCAAGCGATTATGAATCGCCTAGCAAAAGCATCGGGTTTGCCGATTCTAAACCAAAAAACATGATTTTGCTTCCGTGATCCATCACCTCCCATTTCCGTTCTTCTAATTCTTTTTGGACGTGCATATGCTGAAATAGCAAGTCCGAGGGGGGAAGACATGGCAGAATTGTTTACACTGATGCTGATGGGAATCGCATTGGGAATGGATGCATTTTCCATAGGTCTCGGAATGGGCATGTACAGGATGACGAAAGGGCATATATTTAAAATTGGCGTCACGATTGGCTTGTTCCATGTGTGGATGCCGCTGCTTGGGATGGTGGCCGGCAGATTTTTATCCGAGCAATTTGGAACGATTGCGGGGTACCTTGGCGGCTTGCTGCTCATCGTGCTCGGCATCCAGATGATCGCTGCAAGCTTCAAGGAGGAAGAAACAAGCCTTATTACGCCGGTTGGCAAAGGTTTATTGATTTTTGCCCTGTCGGTCAGCCTCGATAGTTTCTCTGTCGGGCTTACGCTAGGGATTTTTGGTGCGAAGACGCTGCTAGTATTAATTTGCTTTGGGGTCGCAGCAATGGTTCTGACATGGGCAGGCCTTCATGTCGGAAAAACAGTCCAAGGTTGGCTTGGTACATATAGTGAAGTTTTAGGAGGAAGCATTTTGCTCGCGTTTGGGCTGAAATTGCTTTTGCCAATATAAATACTCTGGCCATGTTGGTTTCTTTCCATTTTGCAAAAAATGAAAATGCGTTGAGTTTGTCTTATAATGGAGGAAAATCAACACTGGAGGGAAATGTATGGCGCGCGTCTTATTTGTCTGTACCGGAAATACTTGTCGTAGCCCGATGGCAGAAGCCATTTTAAAAAGCAAGCAGCTGCCCGGCGTCGAGGTGAAGTCAGCTGGAGTGTATGCCCCGAATGGCGCCGAGCTTTCCGTCAACGCGAAAATCGTGCTGGAGGAAAACGGGATCCGCCATGATCATCATTCCACAGCACTTACAAAGGAAATAATCGATTGGGCGAATGTGGTCTTGACTATGACTGGCAGCCATAAAGAACTGATTTTGAGCCAATACCCAGACGTGGCCGAGAAAACTTTTACATTGAAAGAATTTGCGGAGGAAAGCGGTAGCCTTGATGTAGCAGACCCATTTGGCGGAAATGAGCAAATTTATCAAAAGTCGTTTGAAGAAATTCAAAAAAGCATCGAAAGAATCATCGATAAAATCCGATAATACCCTTGAGAAAAGCTTTTTAAAACGATGAAAATTATTTTTCAGGGGGTTTATCAGTGGATTCAAAACGAAGCTATAAAATGGGATTGCGAAAGAAATTGGTGATGCTGACGACGGTGTTGGCGATCATCACCTATTCGATCAGTGCATTTTTTATTTATTTTCTTTATCCATATGCCGAAAAGTTCCTCGGAATCCAGTCGGTCGTGTATACGGTGGTAGTGCTGAGCCTTGGCATTTTATGGTCCGGATTGCTTGCGTATATGGCTGCAGGAATGATCATCAAGCCATTGCAAAAACTCGAGCAATCTGCCATGAAGGCTGCACAAGGCGAGATTGGCGAGGATGCGGCAATCTCGGCATCGGATGACGAAATCCGTTCCCTGGGACTAGCTTTCAATAATATGCTCGCTAATCTAAGGGATATGGTCAGCCAAATTGATGAAAACTTTATGGAAACAAATGAAAAAGTAGTCCGGATTACCGGCCAATCCGCAGCAGCGTCTGAGCAGGCAGCGATCATTTCTACGACCATCAAGGAAATTGCTGCGGGAGCAGACTCCTCGGCGCTATCGACCCAGACTACGGCACAATCTGTTAATGAAGTCATCCAGATCGCGGAAGATGTTCAGGAAAAAGCGCGGGTCTCTGAATCGATTTCTGTGGAAATGGTCAAAGACCTCCAGCAATCTAAGGATGCCATCCATTCTCTGATTACAGGGATTGAAAGGCTGGCCAATGATAATCGTGAATCGCTTGGCACGGTCAAACGCCTGGAAGAAAACGCAATAAAAGTAGAGCAAATCATCCAGCTAGTTGGCGATATCGCCGCGCAGACGAATTTGCTTGCGCTGAATGCTTCGATTGAAGCAGCGCGCGCCGGTGAGCATGGCAAAGGCTTCGCGGTTGTTGCCGAAGAAGTGAGGAAGCTTGCTGACCAGAGTGCGGATGCAGTCCAAGGAATTTCAGGCTTGATCCAAAATATCCAGTTGGAGGTCCAGAACGTCGTCGGCCAAATCAGCAGACAGGTCGAGACGGCGGATGGGGAAGTGAAGAAAGGCGAGAAAACAAATCGGGTAATGGAGGAAATGACAGACACCATCAACGAGATGGCGGAAGCAATTCATGCAATTACCTCGCTGATCGGAACCCAAATGAAAACGATCGAGCACACTTCCACCCAGTCCCAGGAAATGGCCGCGATTGCCGAAGAAACGTCAACAGGAGCTTTGAATGTCGCCACAGCAGCACAGCAGCAGGCGGAAGTCATTGCCGAAGTAGAGCACCTGGCCGTTGAATTGCAAGCCCAGGCAGGAAAGTTGAAAAGCACCATCACGAAATTTTCATTATAATGAATGGTTGGACCACAGCTGGATGAAGCCTGTGGTTTTCTTTTTTCGATTGCCTTTATAATTGTAAGCGAATATGAGAAAATAACGGTAGAGTTCATCATCCCGCAAGTTGGGTCTATTGGAGGATTTTAAAAATGAAGATTGCAATTGCTTCAGACCATGGCGGAGTCCATATCCGCGAGGAAATTAAGAATTTGATGGATGAAATGAAGATTGAGTATGAAGATTTTGGCTGCGAGTGTGAAACTTCTGTGGACTACCCGGACTATGCGCTTCCAGTTGCGGAAAAAGTGGCAAACGGAGAATTTGATAAAGGAATTTTGATTTGTGGTACAGGCATTGGCATGAGCATCACGGCAAACAAGGTAAAGGGAATCCGCTGCGCGCTAGTGCATGATGTGTATAGCGCGAAGGCAACGCGTCAGCACAATAACAGCAATATACTGGCGATGGGGGAACGTGTCATCGGACCGGGCCTTGCGCGGGAGATTGCCGCTGTCTGGCTGACCGAGGAGTACGAAGGCGGTCGCCACGAAAACCGGATTGGCAAAATCAGCGAGTACGAAAAAAAGCAGTAGGAAGGAGGCGTTGACCCTGTCTATTCACCAGTGGGAAGCAGAATGGAACTCCATTCTTTCCGATTTTAACGAACAGGTACAGCTTAAAAAAGGCCAGATCCTGGTTGTCGGCTGCAGCACGAGTGAAATTATCGGCCAGCGGATTGGCACTGCCGGTACCGATGAAGTCGCGGCAATGGTTTTCAAGCAGCTCCGTAACTTTCAAAAACAAACCGGGGTCCAGCTGGCGTTTCAATGCTGTGAGCATTTAAACCGGGCAATTGTTGTGGAGCGGGAAACGGCGGAACAAAAGCAGCTGGACGAAGTAACGGTGATCCCGGTGAGGACTGCAGGCGGGGCAATGGCTACCTATGCCTATCAAAATCTTTCCAGCCCTGTTGTCGTCGAATTCATCAAGGCAGACGCTGGCATCGACATTGGCGATACTTTCATTGGCATGCAGCTAAAGCATGTTGCCGTGCCGATCCGAGTACAGCAGAAAAGTCTCGGCCATGCGCATGTAACGCTGGCAAAAACAAGGCCGAAGCTGATCGGCGGCGCCCGAGCTGTATACGAACGAACAAGTGAAAATGAATCATGTTGATCGGTAAAAAGGGCAGAATCAGTCTAATGGTTCTGTTTTTTTAGCGTCTTCCTTTCCATTCAGCCTAAATTCAGCTAAAATGAGAATGAATTTTCTAATAATGAACAGCTATTAAGAGGGGGAACTTAAGTGAAGCACTTGTCACAGCAGGACAACCAAGTTTACACAGCAATGCAGGATGAATTGAGGCGCCAGCGTACAAAAATCGAATTAATTGCATCCGAGAATTTTGTCAGCGAAGCAGTCATGGAAGCGCAGGGATCTGTGCTGACGAATAAATATGCGGAAGGGTATCCCGGCCGCCGCTATTATGGCGGATGCGAGCATGTCGATGTAGTCGAAAATATTGCCCGCGACCGCGCGAAGGAAATCTTCGGTGCAGAGCACGCGAACGTCCAGCCGCATTCAGGTGCACAGGCAAATATGGCCGTTTATTTTACTGTCCTTGAACAAGGTGATACCGTCCTCGGAATGAATTTGTCGCACGGCGGCCACCTGACTCACGGGAGCCCGGTCAATTTTAGCGGCGTCCAGTATCACTTCGTCGAATACGGTGTCGATCAAGAGACGCAAACGATCGATTATGATGTCGTTCTGGAAAAAGCGCGGGAGCATAAGCCTAAGATGATCGTAGCCGGTGCAAGTGCTTATCCAAGAGCAATCGATTTCAAGCGATTCCGGGAAATTGCCGATGAAGTCGGTGCGTATTTGATGGTGGACATGGCCCACATCGCCGGTTTGGTGGCAGCAGGCTTGCACCAGAATCCGGTTCCGTATGCTGATTTTGTTACCACAACTACCCACAAAACCCTTCGCGGACCGCGCGGCGGGATGATCCTTTGCAAAGAAGAATTCGCGAAAAAAATTGATAAGTCGATTTTTCCGGGAATTCAAGGTGGCCCGCTGATGCATGTCATCGCTGCCAAAGCAGTAGCGTTTGGCGAGGTGCTCCAAGATTCATTTAAGGAATACGCCGAGAATATCATTTCCAATGCGAACCGGCTGGCGGAAGGCTTGAAAAACGAAGGCGTCGACCTTGTTTCCGGCGGAACGGATAATCATTTGCTTTTGGTTGATTTGCGCTCACTCGGTTTAACAGGAAAAGTAGCAGAAAAAGTGCTCGATGAAATCGGCATCACTGTCAACAAAAACACAATTCCATTCGATCCGGAAAGCCCATTCGTCACAAGCGGTATTAGGATTGGTACCGCTGCTGTCACAAGCCGCGGCTTCGGACACGAAGAAATGGACGAGATCGCCTCCCTGATCGTGTTCACCCTGAAAAATCATCAAGATGAAGCAAAACTAGAAGAAGCACGCAAACGCGTCGAAAACCTGACAAGCAAGTTCACTCTTTACCCCGAGAGATAGATTGACACACTAGCGGCCCATCATGAAGAAGGGCCGTTTTTTTAAAAGAGTTCAAGCAGTGAATCGGTAATTGCGGTTGCTTGTATAGAGGTTTTTCTGTAAAATGAAACGAAGTGTGATTTTACATAGAATCGTTAAAGGAGCGATACCCATGGCAAAAGTATACGTATTTGACCATCCGTTGATCCAGCATAAACTTACTTATATTCGTGAAAAAAGCACAGGCACAAAGGAATTTCGCGAGCTTGTAGATGAAGTCGCTACGCTGATGGCGTTCGAAATTACCCGTGATTTGCCGCTTGAGGAAATTGAAATTGAAACACCAGTCGAAAAGACAAAATCAAAAGTTCTTTCCGGAAAGAAGCTGGGAATTATTCCAATTTTACGCGCCGGGATCGGGATGGTAGACGGCATTCTGAAATTGATCCCAGCAGCAAAAGTCGGACATATCGGCTTATACCGCGATCCGAAAACTTTGAAGCCAGTTGAATACTATGTCAAGCTTCCTAGCGATGTCGAGGAGCGCGATTTCATCGTCGTTGATCCTATGCTTGCAACAGGCGGCTCAGCGATCGAGGCGATCAACTCGCTGAAAAATCGCGGTGCCAAGCATATTAAATTTATGTGTTTGATTGCGGCTCCAGAAGGCGTAGAAGCAGTCAAAGCAGCGCATCCTGACGTGGATATTTATATCGCTTCGCTCGACGAAAAGCTGAACGACCACGGCTATATCGTTCCAGGACTTGGAGACGCCGGAGATCGTCTATTTGGAACGAAATAAGGAGTGTTTATTGTGAATCAGCCTATTAAAGTAATGACCATTTTTGGGACACGCCCAGAAGCGATCAAAATGGCACCACTCGTCCTAGAACTGCAGAAACACCCTGACCAGTTTGAATCGATTGTAACGGTGACGGCCCAGCACCGGCAAATGCTCGACCAGGTGCTGACTATTTTTCATATCACGCCAGATCATGACCTAAACATCATGAAGGACCGCCAAACTTTGATTGATGTCACGACCCGCGGACTCGAGGGCCTGGATAAAATCATGAAGGATGTAAAGCCGGATATCGTCTTAGTGCATGGTGATACGACGACTACCTTTGTGGCAAGTCTTGCCGCTTACTACAATCAGATTGTCGTTGGCCATGTCGAAGCCGGGCTGAGGACGTGGAATAAATACTCCCCGTTCCCTGAGGAAATGAATCGCCAGCTGACAGGCGTGATCGCAGACCTCCATTTTGCCCCGACTGCGAAATCAGCGGCAAACCTGCTGCAGGAAAACAAGCGGGAAGAAACTATTTTCGTCACGGGAAACACAGCCATCGATGCATTGAATACGACAGTAAAAGAAGCATATCAGCATGAAGTACTCGACAAGCTAGGCAATGACCGGCTCATTCTGATGACGGCGCACCGCCGCGAGAACCTTGGCGAGCCAATGCGCAATATGTTCCGTGCCATCAAACGAATCGTCGATGAGCAGAAGGATGTTCAGGTGGTGTATCCCGTTCACTTGAATCCGGTCGTTCGTGAGCTTGCAGATGAAGTGCTTGGCAATGACACGCGCATTCATCTGATCGAGCCGCTTGATGTTATTGATTTCCATAACTTTGCATCGCGCGCCTATCTAATCTTAACCGACTCAGGCGGTGTCCAGGAAGAAGCGCCGTCCCTCGGTGTACCCGTCCTCGTTCTCCGCGATACGACCGAGCGTCCGGAAGGAATCGAAGCAGGTACTTTGAAGCTCGCCGGGAACGAAGAACAGCCAATCTATCAGATGGCAACTGAATTGCTGACAAACCGTGAAGCCTATGAAAAAATGGCCAAAGCGTCCAATCCATATGGAGACGGACGCGCATCCGAACGAATCTGCGAAGCAATCCGTTTTTACTTTAACCAAACAGAAAAGCGCCCGAAACCATATAAATAAGCAACAAACAGAACACCTCTTTTAAAAAAGGGGTGTTTGTTTTTGGAGAATAACGACAAATGGAGATGAAAACGCCGGCATAAGGGTATCATTCCGCCAGAGAGATACCCTTATAGAGGAGAAAACGCCCGCATAAGGGTATCATTTCGCCAGAGAGATGCCCTTATAGAGAAGGAAATGCCGGCATAAGGGTATCATTCCGCCAGAGAGATGCCCTTATCGAGGAGGAAATGCCCGCATAAGGGTATCATTCCGCTTAAATTGCACCGGAAATGAAGATAATTGCCCGCTCAAATTAGATAATGGAGCAAGAAATCGGGATAATTGCATAAACCTCCTTATTTTGGAAAAATGGCGCTGCATAATAGTGGCTGTAAATTGACACGATAACGGAAAAAGGGGGGATCTGTCTTGCCAAAGCGTTCATACCTGTTACTTTTTCCAGTCTTGCTGCTCCTTGCTGCCTTCCAGCCACAAAAGCTGCAGCATCCGCCGATACCGCGTGAAGATCCCCATACTGAAAAAATCGCCATTGTGCTAACGGAGCAGCCGGTGGAGGAACAGCACGTCAAAAAGGAACTGGAAAAGTTCAAAAATACAAAACTTCGACATGTGTTCACACAGGCAATCAATGGCTATTCGGTTCAAGGGCCAGCTTCGGAGCTGAAGCAGCTGGAGGAAACGCAAGCAGTACTATTTGTGTCCGAAGTCCATACATACAAAGTGGAGAATGCGGGACATCTCCAGCCGAAGCGCTATCAGTCCAGTTCAAGCTTCATTGATAACTTTGAACTGATCGGAACAGAAGCGGTTCACGGCCTGCTTGATGAAAAAGGGAACCACCTGACGGGGAAGGGAATTACTGTTGGAGTGATTGACACGGGAATCGATTACGAGCACCAAGACTTAAGGAGAAGTTATGCCGGTGGTCACGACCTCGTGGATGGCGATAACGATCCGATGGAAACGAATGGTTTCGGATTCAAGAACACTCTTCATGGCACGCATGTGGCTGGCGTGATTGCGGCGAACGGAAGGATGAGGGGGATGGCGCCCGAGGCAAAAATAGTAGCCTACAGAGCGCTCGGACCAGGCGGAAGCGGAACGACCGAGCAGGTGCTTGCAGCGATTGATGAAGCAATCAACGATCAGGTGGACATACTGAACCTTTCGCTAGGCAATGATGTCAATGGTCCAGACTTGCCGATCAGCCTCGCCATAAACAAAGCGGTGGACTCGGGAATTGTCGCAGTCACTTCTTCGGGAAATTCAGGGCCAAATCGCTGGACAGTCGGATCGCCGGGAACCGCCTCGAAAGCAATCTCCGTTGGTGCTTCCACACCCCCGATGCAGATCCCCTACATCGACAGTCCAGGAACGATGGGAAAAATCAGACTTGAGTTGCTACAAGGTTCGGATAATTGGAGAATTACCCAGAGTGAGCACCTCGTGTTTGCCGGACTCGGCAGAAAATCAGACATGACGGACGTTCAAGGCAAACTCGTTCTAGTCGAGCGAGGCACGTTAACTTTTACCGAAAAAGCGAAGAATGCCCTCGAAGCTGGCGCGATTGGCGTGATGATCTACAACAATACAAATGGTACTTTTTTCGGCAACCTGGAAGAAACGATGCCGATCCCAGTTGCCGCAATCAGCAAAGAAGCGGGTTTGGCTTTGAAGCAGCAGCTGAAAAACAAGTCGATGCTGATCCGCATCCATTTAATAGAAGAAACAGATATCCTTGCAGACTTCAGTTCCCGCGGTCCAGTAACATCCACATGGGAAATCAAGCCGGATATCGTGGCGCCCGGGGTTGCGATCAACAGCACCATTCCCGGAGGCTATTTGTCGCTCCAGGGAACGAGCATGGCTGCGCCCCATATTGCCGGGGCAGCAGCGCTCATCAAGCAGGCGCACCCCGATTGGACTCCTGCTGAAATCAAGGCGGCAATCATGAACACTGCCAAGGACATCAAGGATCATTCTGAAAAATCATACCGGACTTTTGAACAAGGGGCAGGCCGGATCCAAACAGAAGCGGCAATTGAGACCGACAGCCTGGTCATTCCCGGCTCGCTGCAATTTGGCCAATTCCAGCTGAGCGATAACCTGCATCGCCACAGCGCTAAATTAACAGTGAAAAATACCGGATCCTCGCGAAATTCCTATGCCTTCTCCATTCCGAAAATGCAAAAAGGAATCGAATGGGAGCTGCCGCTGAGCTTTTCGCTCAAACCAGGTGAAAGCAAAGAAGTCGAGCTGGCGATGAAGGTCACTCCTGAGTTGCTGGATGACAAAGTCAAGGACGGCACCCTAGTGCTGGATGACGGTACACATCCGATCCGCATTCCATATTTGTATGTCCTCGAGGAACCAGATTACCCGCGGGTGATGGGCTTCGGTTTCGCTCCGGCCGACACAGGGAACGGTTACCGGTACGAAGTATATCTCCCCGGTGGAGCGGATGAATTTGGAATTGCCCTTTTTGATCCCGACCATTTTCGTTTTCTCGGATTTCTTGATTGGGGAAGGGAGCTAAAAAAGGGGATGGTCACGAAAGAGCTCCCGCTGGAAAAATTACCAGAGGATGGCGTGTATTTGGCAAAGGTATATGCGAAGAAAGCTGGCCGCGAAAACATGATCGAAACGATGCTCTATATTGACAAAGCTTCTTTTGAAAATCGGCCCAGAAAAAGATAAAACACTATGCTGAGCATGGTGTTTTTCTGGTATAATACTATATACTGAAATGGCGTTCTCCGTGAACACTTTGTGAATTTTTTCACCCTAATTGATTGACATTGATATATGCCTATTGTATGCTTACAAAGGGCATAAATGAGAAGGTTTTCAATGTTGATATGCAAGCTTTTTATGTTAAAAATATTGTTTACTAGTCACTAACAAATCTCCTTAAAGTTCCATTCTCAAAAGTGAGGATGCGTTTTTTATGCGCCACCCTTTTCAAGCGATGGCACTCATGTCCGCTATTCTATCGCAATTGGTAGGCTCCATTTTAATTGGCATATTTTCCGGAAGATGGCTGGACCGAACCTTTGGTACAGAACCGCTTTTTTTACTACTCGGAGTGCTGATTGGACTTTCGGCAGGGGTGTTTGCCATGCTTCGCCTCATCCAACACTTCTTTTCGGGAGACTAACAATTAATGGAAATCAAGGACTTGTTTACTCGCCAGCGCAAATACATACTTACTTTGTTGGCTGTCTATGTTCTTGGGTATGGCTTTACAAGCAATCAATCCGTTTTTGCAGGATTGATTTTCGGTACAAGTCTGAGCCTGTTTAATATATGGCTGCTTGCGAGGAAAATGAACAGCTTCGGGGATTCGGTGGTACAGGGGAAAAAGGTCCGTTCGCTCGGCTCAATGTCGAGGCTTGCGACCGGTGCGCTTGCTGTAATCGTCGCAATGGAATACCCGGATCGCATTAACCTTGTATTTACGGTTTTGGGATTAATGACAGCCTATATTGTCATTATGATAGATTTTTTTGTCCAGTCTTATCAATCACGTAACTAGCGGGGAAGAGAGGTGAATAATTGATGCATCATGAAGCTCCATTAATAGACATATTTGGGCTTACTTTTAACTTAGCAAATATGCTGATGATTACAGTAGCAAGCGCGATCGTACTCATCATTGCTGTTCTTTCCACTCGCAGGCTTGCGATGAAACCGACAGGAATCCAGAACTTCATGGAATGGATTATGGATTTCGTCAAGGGAATCATCAACAGCACGATGGACTGGAAGGACGGGGGAAGGTTCCATGTACTAGGCATTACATTGCTAATGTATGTGTTTGTTGCCAATATGCTTGGACTGCCGTTCTCTGTGTCTTACAACGGAGAGCTATGGTGGAAATCTCCGACAGCTGATCCAGTCATCACACTGACACTTGCAGTCATGGTGGTAGGTCTTTCCCATTACTATGCCGTCAAGCTGAAAGGCACTGCCGAATACGGCAAAGAATTCTTTAAGCCGTTTTGGTTCATGTTTCCGATTAAGATTATTGAAGAGTTTGCAAATACGCTCACGCTCGGTCTTCGTCTTTACGGCAACATTTACGCGGGTGAAATCCTGCTGGGACTGCTTGCAGCCAGCCTCGCAACCGGAGTTGGCGGACACTTGGCCGCAGCACTGCCGATGCTTGTATGGCAAGGTTTCTCCGTTTTCGTAGGCGCCATCCAGGCGTTTATCTTCACCATGTTAACAATGGTTTATCTCTCTCATAAAGTGAGCAATGACCATTAATATAAACTGTTCATTTAATGGACAAAACAATAAAAACATTTTTTCATATATTAAAGGAGGAAATTTATAATGGGTCTTATAGCAGCAGCAATCGCAATCGGTTTAGCAGCACTAGGTGCAGGTATTGGTAACGGTTTGATCGTATCACGTACAGTAGAAGGAATTGCCCGTCAGCCAGAAGCTCGCGGTATGCTTCAAACTACTATGTTCATCGGGGTTGCGTTAGTTGAAGCGATTCCTATCATCGCGGTCGTTATCGCGTTCATGGTTATTGGTGGTTAATACATTATAAGAATGTAAGATGGCGAAGATCATTCCGCGCGAACCTTCGCCATTCTACTATGTAGACTTTTGGCACCATTTAACCTGAAAAATCGAAATGCAAGCAATCGTATAAAAAAAAGGCAAGCCCGGAGTTTGAAACTTGGCAGCCTTATGCGTCGGCTTTTAGCTGAAATAACGCATGTTGGACCTTTAACCACGGTACAACGTTTGAAGGGAGTGAATCGAGGGTGTTAACAATGAATTTTGTATTGGGAGCGGCAACCGGCCTTAACACAGGCGATATTTTGTTCCAGCTTGTTATGTTCCTTATTTTGTTAGCATTGCTTAAGAAGTTCGCTTGGGGTCCGTTGATGGGCATCATGAAGGAACGGGAAGAGCATATTGCTGGCGAAATCGGGACTGCAGAGAAAACACGTGCGGAAGCACAGAAACTTTTGCAAGAACAGCGTGACATGCTGAAGCAGGCACGCACAGAAGCACAGGGCTTAATTGAAAATGCAAAGAAACAGGGCGATCTTCAGCGCGAGGAAATCATCACACTGGCACGCACTGAATCGGAAAGAATCAAGGTATCTGCGAAGCTTGAAATCGAGCAGCAGAAGGAGCAGGCTGTTGCGGCAATCCGCGAGCAAGTTGCTTCCCTTTCTGTCTTGATCGCTTCTAAAGTAATCGAGAAAGAAATCTCGGAAGCAGACCAGGAAAAACTCATCAATGAATACATTCAAGAGGCGGGGAATGCCCGATGAGCAACACGACTGTAGCAAAGCGTTATGCCCTGGCACTTTTTCAACTCGCTTCTGAAAAGCAGTCTCTTCCACAGGTGGAAGAAGAACTGCGCACAGTAAAAGAAGTGGCTGTGAACAATCCGCAGTTGACTGCGTTTTTAAAATCTCCGAAGCTTCCGAATGAGAAGAAGAAAGAGGTTTTAAAGACTGCTTTTGGATCAGTGAGCACCTATGTCCTAAATACTCTGATGATCTTGGTTGACCGCCACCGTGCCGACCAGATCGCAGACGTTGCTGACCAGTTTATCGCCCTTGCCAATGAGGCAAAGGGCGTCGCTGAAGCGAAGGTTTATAGTATACAGCCTTTAACGCAAGAGCAGGCGGAAGCCATTTCTGCTTCGTTTGCGCCTCAGGTTGGCAAAAGGTCCCTTCTAATTGAAAACATTGTAGATTCCAATTTGCTTGGAGGCGTCAAGCTTCGGATTGGGAATCGGATTTTTGACGGCAGCTTGCGAGGCAAGCTAGACCGGTTAGAACGTAAATTGTTAGGCTAAGATTCGTAGATAGGGGTGAAACTCATGAGCATCAAAGCGGAAGAAATCAGTGCGCTGATAAAATCGCAAATCGAAAATTATCAGTCGGAAATTCAAGTGAGTGATGTGGGTACAGTTATCAGTGTTGGTGACGGTATCGCCCGTGCTCATGGCCTCGACAATGTCATGGCTGGAGAACTTGTTGAATTTTCAAACGGCGTTATGGGTATGGCACAAAACCTGGAAGAAAATAACGTTGGTATCATTATTCTTGGACCTTACACGGAAATCCGCGAAGGGGACGAGGTACGCCGAACTGGTCGAATCATGGAGGTTCCTGTAGGGGAACAGCTAATCGGCCGCGTCGTAAATCCACTTGGACAGCCAGTCGATGGCATGGGTCCAATCAACACAACAAAAACTCGTCCAATCGAGTATGCAGCACCAGGCGTTATGGCTCGTAAATCCGTTCATGAGCCGTTGCAAACTGGGATCAAGGCGATCGACGCACTTGTACCAATCGGCCGCGGACAGCGGGAATTGATCATCGGTGACCGCCAGACTGGGAAAACATCGGTAGCGATTGATACGATCCTTAACCAAAAAGGCCAGGACATGATCTGTATTTACGTAGCAATCGGCCAGAAGGAATCAACCGTACGAAATGCAGTTGAAACTCTCCGCAAACACGGCGCGTTAGAATATTCTATCGTTGTTACAGCATCTGCATCCCAGCCGGCACCACTTCTATACTTAGCTCCTTACGCTGGTGTCACAATGGGAGAAGAATTCATGTACAATGGCAAGCATGTGCTTGTCGTATATGATGATCTTTCTAAACAAGCGGCAGCATACCGTGAACTTTCTTTGCTGCTTCGCCGTCCTCCAGGCCGTGAAGCTTACCCAGGGGATGTATTCTACTTGCACTCTCGCTTGCTAGAGCGTGCTGCTAAGTTGAGCGACGCGGAAGGCGCAGGTTCTATCACCGCACTTCCGTTCATTGAAACACAAGCGGGCGACGTTTCTGCTTACATTCCAACGAACGTTATCTCGATCACAGACGGACAGATCTTCTTGCAGTCTGACCTATTCTTCTCTGGCGTACGTCCAGCGATCAACGCAGGTCTTTCCGTATCCCGTGTCGGTGGATCCGCTCAAATCAAAGCGATGAAGAAGGTATCTGGTACACTGCGTCTGGACCTTGCATCTTACCGTGAATTGGAAGCATTTTCCCAGTTTGGTTCTGATCTTGACAAAGCAACTCAAGCAAAATTGAACCGCGGTGCCCGTACAGTAGAAGTTCTAAAACAAGATCTTAACAAGCCGCTTGCTGTTGAAAAGCAAGTTGCGATCCTATATGCACTGACTCGCGGCTTCCTTGACGATATTCCATTAGAGGATATTCGCCGCTTCGAAGCTGAACTGCTTTCCTGGTTAGACCACAACCATACAGAAGTGTTAGAACATATCCGTACGACGAAGGAACTGCCTTCAGACGACGATATGACTGCTGCACTGAACGCCTTCAAAAAGACGTTTGCAGTATCTGAGTAATAAGAAAAGCTAAAAGCGCCTCGAGGGTTAGCAGTCGCAGCTAGACAAGCGACCTCTACGGTCTAGGAGCTGTAGCTGGACATGTAGGCAGAGTCAGCATCGTTGCTGGCCCTGCCTGACCTTGGACTAACAATCTTTTGTAAAAGGGTGGTGAGAACCGAAATGGCATCTTTACGCGATATAAAAAACCGTATTACTTCGACTAAAAAGACGAGCCAGATTACCAAGGCAATGGAAATGGTATCCGCCGCTAAATGGAACCGTGGGGTCATGAACGCGAAAGCATTCGTTCCTTACATGGAAAAAATCCAGGAAGTGACTGCCTCAATCGCAATGGGCAGCAAGGATTCCAACCACCCAATGCTGACGAACCGTCCAGTCAAGAAGACGGGGTATTTAGTGATTACCTCTGATCGCGGACTAGCTGGGGCTTATAATAGCAACGTCCTGCGCCAGTTGCATCAGACAATCAAGAAACGCCATCAATCAAATGACGAGTTTGCGATCATTGCGATCGGCCGTGTTGGCCGTGACTTTTTCCAGAGCCGCGGCATGAACGTTGTCCTTGACATCGTTGGCATCGCTGACCAGCCATCCTTCGCAGAAATCCAGGGTATCGCCAGCAATACAGTTGGCATGTTCTCGGACGGAACTTTGGATGAATTGTATATTTATTATAGTCATTACCTCAGCGCAATCGCGCAAGAGGTAACCGAAAAGAAATTGCTTCCGTTAACCGACTTTGGCGCAGGCTCAACAAAGCTTACTTCTTATGAATTTGAGCCAAACGCTGAGGAGATCCTGGAAGTTCTCTTGCCGCAATACGCAGAAAGCTTGATTTACGGGGCACTGCTTGACAGCAAAGCAAGTGAACACGCTGCTCGTATGACCGCCATGAGAAACGCAACAGACAACGCGAAAGAGCTGATCAATTCGCTCAGCTTGAGCTACAACCGCGCGCGTCAAGCTGCGATTACGCAGGAAATCACCGAAATCGTCGGCGGAGCTGCAGCGCTCGAATAGTTTACCAAATGAAGTTCGGGGATGTGGCTGACTGCCGCATCCCATCATGATGTATATCTTTCAACTAGTACGATAGGAGGGAACAAGATGAACAAAGGACGAGTTCTCCAGGTTATGGGTCCGGTTGTTGACGTTAAGTTTGAAAGCGGCCATCTTCCAGAGATCTATAACGCTTTGAAAATTGTAACCAGCGATGCGGATGTGAACATGGACCTGACGCTTGAAGTAGCCCTTCACTTAGGTGATGACACAGTTCGTACCATTGCGATGTCTTCCACTGATGGCTTAAAGCGTGGCGTGGAAGCTGTAGACACAGGTACAGCAATCTCCGTTCCAGTTGGCGATGTCACACTAGGACGTGTATTCAATGTATTGGGAGAGTCAATTGACCTTGATGCTCCACTTCCTGCTGATGCCCGCCGCGATTCCATCCACAGGGAAGCTCCAACATTTGATCAGCTTTCGACAGAGGTGGAAATCCTTGAAACTGGGATTAAAGTAGTAGACTTGCTTGCTCCTTACATCAAGGGTGGCAAGATCGGATTATTCGGTGGTGCCGGAGTAGGGAAAACCGTTCTAATCCAGGAATTGATCAACAATATTGCTCAGGAACACAGCGGAATCTCTGTATTCGCAGGTGTTGGGGAGCGTACGCGTGAAGGAAATGACCTTTACCACGAAATGACCGATTCTGGCGTTATCAAGCAAACAGCAATGGTATTCGGCCAGATGAACGAGCCGCCAGGAGCACGTATGCGCGTTGCCCTGACTGGTTTGACAATGGCTGAATATTTCCGCGATGAGCAAGGACAGGACGTTCTTTTCTTCATGGATAATATCTTCCGTTTCACGCAAGCAGGTTCTGAGGTTTCCGCGCTGCTTGGCCGTATGCCATCTGCAGTAGGTTACCAGCCGACGCTTGCAACTGAAATGGGCAGATTGCAAGAACGTATTACGTCTACAAATGTTGGTTCTGTTACTTCGATCCAAGCGATCTACGTGCCAGCCGATGACTATACAGACCCGGCACCGGCGACAACTTTCGCTCACTTGGATGCAACAACAAACCTGGAGCGTAAGCTTTCTGAAATGGGTATTTACCCTGCGGTGGATCCGCTTGCTTCGACTTCCAGAGCATTGACACCTGAAATTGTTGGCGAAGAACACTACTCAGTCGCTCGTCGTGTACAGCAAACATTGCAGCGTTACAGGGAACTGCAGGACATCATTGCGATCCTTGGTATGGATGAACTCTCGGACGAAGATAAGCTGATTGTACACCGTGCTCGCCGCATCCAGTTCTTCCTGTCACAAAACTTCCACGTAGCCGAACAGTTTACAGGACAAAAAGGTTCTTACGTGCCAGTTAAAGAAACAGTTAAAGGATTCGCAGAAATCCTTGACGGCAAATATGACCACCTTCCAGAAGATGCATTCCGCCTAGTAGGCCGAATCGAAGAAGTTATCGAGAATGCAAAACGTATGGGTGTAGAGGTCTAATAACGGACCAGGAGGGTAAAAAATGAAGACGATTAAAGTCAGTGTTGTTACTCCCGATGGGCCGGTGTATGAATCAGATGTTGAAATGGTAAGCACAAAAGCAAGCACAGGCGAGCTTGGAATCTTGCCAGGACACATTCCTATGGTTGCACCGCTACAAATTGGCGCTGTCCGTTTGAAAAATGGCAGCAAGTACGAGTTTATTGCAGTCAGCGGCGGCTTCCTTGAAGTCCGCCCACAGCAGGTGAATATCCTTGCTCAATCTGCAGAAATATCATCTGAAATCGATTTGGAACGTGCCTTAAGAGCAAAAGAACGCGCCGAAAAGCGCCTGCATGAAAGAAGGCAGGAGACCCACGACTTCAAGCGCGCAGAACTTGCGCTTCAGCGTGCGATCAACCGTATTTCCGTTGCAGAACGCAAAATTTAATCACAAACACTCTCCGGCGCTGCCGGGGCCACTGAAAATCTACCGATTTTTTAGATTTTCTTAAGAACCTAAACGAAAAAAGCCGATCCGATTCCATATTTTTGGAAATAGATCGGCTTTTTTGTCCTCTTTTGCTATTGTTGCTCTGTAAGTTTTAGACTTCTTTTTAAATTGACTGTTAATAGTACTAGGTTGATTGGAACGGAAGGTGCGTAGACTCCTGCGGGATCAGCGGGACAGGTAGAGACCCCGCAGGCGCTTTAGCGCTGAGGAGGCTCACCGCACGCCCCGCGGAAAGCGAAGCATCCTGGAGTGGAAATCAACCGGCCAATTTACCAAGGCTGTCCTTGTAAGCACTTTTTCAGTGGCCTCGCGCTGCCGGGAGGGTTTTTTTTTGGTTTTTTAAATAATTACCAAATACAGGAGCGAATTCCGTTTCGCTAGAAAAAGTCCACAATTCTGCCATAAACTTCGACCCCCCAATTAGTGCCATTTGTTGATAAACGTCACTGACAACTTAATCCAAAACGTATTTAATATAGAATGTAACGATTGTTAGCAGGAACAGCGCGTGCTCAGGGAGGCTGCACCCTCCAAACTGGCAGGCGCTGGGTCAAAAGAGTACGAATATAATGCCAACAAAACAACTATGTATGAAAGGAGACCCAATGTCCGCCGGGTCACTTAAAATGCTATTTTTCTATCAAAAAAGACTTGGAAGAAGGTTGCCAGATTATTCAAACCTTTGTCGACACTCTATGGCAACAATGGTATAATTGTTATCGGTTACAAGTTAAAAAATAAGAAACTTTACAACATTGGAGGGATGGGCATGGAACAATTGAATCTATATCAAAATAACTATTTGATAGTCTTTGTGTTCCTATGTCTCGGGGTATTGCTTCCGATCGTCGCTCTGTTTGCGGCTAAGCTTTTGCGGCCAAAATACAAGCAGGACGAGCGGAAATACACCACCTACGAGAGCGGGATGGAACCGTTCAGCGACGCTCGGGTCCAGTTTAATGTCCGTTATTATGTGTTTGCCCTTATGTTCGTTATTTTTGATGTAGAGACAGTGTTTTTGTATCCATGGGCTGTCGCCTATGAAAAGCTGGGGATCTTCGCATTGATCGAAATGCTGATTTTCGTCGTCATGCTTCTGATCGGACTCATCTACGCATGGAAAAAGAAGGTGCTAAAATGGATTTAAAATTGGATGATTTCTCACCGGAAGAAGTCACAGAACTCGAAAGAAATGTATTCGTAACAACGCTTGAGCAGGTAAAAGGCTGGGCGCGCAGCAACTCCATGTGGCCGATGACATTCGGACTTGCCTGCTGTGCGATCGAAATGATGGCATCCAGCTCAGCACACTATGACTTGGATCGTTTTGGAACATTTTACCGCAATTCACCGCGTCAGTCTGATGTAATGATTGTATCTGGAACCGTAACGAAGAAGATGGCTCCGACTGTTCGCAGATTGTATGACCAGCTGGCAGAACCAAAGTGGGTGATCGCTATGGGTTCATGCGCAACAGCAGGCGGTCCCTATGTAAAATCGTACTCCGTTGTAAAGGGAGTCGATCAGATTGTACCGGTCGATGTTTACATACCGGGTTGCCCACCGAATCCAGCCGCGCTAATTTACGGAATCAATAAATTGAAAGAGAAAATCCGTTATGAGGCGAAAACCGGGAAGAGGGTGATCTAACCGATGAGCGGGGAAAAGGATTTAGAGCAGATCAAAAAAGAAGCAGCCCAAAAGGCGAAGGAGCTTGCCAAGCAGCGTCAAGCTGCCAAACAAGCGGGGGAAGGCAATGACCAAAAAGCAGCTGAACCCGAAGTCAACGATGCCCAACCAAAGAACGCTGAACCCGAAGTAAAGGAAACCGAACCAAAAGCGGAAGCACCTGCGGGTGACGAAGCCGACCTTGCGAAAAAGAAGGCAGCCGCAGCCGCGAAAGCAAAGGCAGCCGCACTGGCAAAAAAGACAGCGACTGACCAGTCAGAGAAAAGCGCTGAAGCGCCAGCAGCAACTGAACCATCACCAACTGAAGATGCTTCATCAGGAGACGATGACCTGGCGAAAAAGAAAGCCGCAGCAGTAGCGAAGGCAAAGGCTGCAGCGGCAGCGAAACGAAAGGCACAGGCAGACGCAGCTGGGGAAGCAGAAGCTCCGTCAGGAGACGAAGAGGACCTGGCGAAGAAGAAAGCCGCAGCAGTAGCGAAAGCAAAGGCTGCAGCGGCAGCGAAACGAAAGGCGCAGGCAGACGCAGCTGGGGAAGCAGAAGCTCCGTCAGGAGACGAAGAGGACCTGGCGAAGAAGAAAGCCGCAGCAGTAGCGAAGGCTAAGGCTGCAGCGGCAGCGAAAGCGAAAGCTAATGCAGCTGGAGGAGGCTCCGCTGACGACGAGAAAGCGAAAGCAATTGCTGCAGCCAAGGCAAAGGCCGCTGCTGCTGCAAAGGCGAAGTCCGCAGGCGCGGCGAACGCAGGAGCAGAAAAGGCCGCGGAAGAGCAAAAGCCATCTCCAAACCAGCCTTATCTAGATAAATATTTAAAAGCGATTACCGATAATCTTGGTGATGATATTTTGGAAGATTCGTATATAAACCCTCTTTCAAAAGATGTTCCAACACTAGTCGCTAAGAAAGAATCTTATTATCGCCTGGCTGAATTCCTGAAGTACAACGAACTATTAGGCTTCGACTACCTTTCAGAGCTTCACGGAACGGATTTCCAGACACATATGGAAGTGTATGTTCACTTGTACTCATACAAAAACAGGCAGTCAGTTGCGTTGAAGGTCAAGCTTGACCGCGATCAGCCTGTTACTCAGTCCGTCCAGCCACTATGGGCAGGAGCTGATTGGCCAGAGTGTGAAACGTATGACTTGCTTGGCATTAAATTCGAGGGCCATCCTGACCTCCATCGAATCATGCTTGGAGAAGACTGGGTCGGCCACCCATTAAGAAAAGACTATGAACCGTATGATGTGGAGGTGTAGCCCGTGATACGCACAGAAGAAATGCTCTTGAACGTGGGGCCGCAGCACCCTAGTACACACGGTGTATTCCGCCTCGTTCTGAAAATCGACGGGGAAATCATTGTAGAAGCGAAGCCGGTCATCGGCTATTTGCACCGCGGCACGGAAAAGCTGGCGGAAAATCTGCAATATACCCAGATCATTCCGTATACAGACCGCATGGACTATGTTTCAGCGATGACGAATAACTATGTCCTCGTCCACGCTGTCGAAACAATGATGGGCGTCCAGATTCCGGAACGCGCTGAGTACTTAAGGGTACTTGCAATGGAGTTGAACAGGGTTGCCAGCCACCTGCTGTGGTGGGGAACATTCATCCTCGATTTCGGAGCGACAAGCCCATTGCTTTACGCATTCCGTGACCGGGAGATGATCCTGAATTTGCTGAATGAACTGTCCGGAGCCCGTCTGACGTTCAACTATATGCGTGTAGGCGGCGTAAAATGGGATGCTCCAGAGGGCTGGATTGAAAAGGTAGCGGAGTTCGTACCATACCTGAGGGAACAGCTGAAGGGGTATCACCAGCTTGTTTCAGGCAATGAAATCTTCTTGAACCGGACAAAGAATATCGGTACATATACAAAGGAAGAGGCAATCCAATATTCCTTGAGCGGCCCGAACCTGCGTTCAGCCGGTGTCAAGTGGGATTTGCGCAAAGATGAACCGTATTCCATTTATGACCGCTTCGACTTCAATATTGTCACTCGTGACGAAGGCGACGTGCTGGCCCGCTATCATGTAAGGATGGGCGAAATCGTAGAATCACTGAAAATTATTGAACAGGCTGTGCTGCAATTCCCGAAACAGGGAGAAATCATGGCCAAGGTTCCAAAGATTATCAAGGCTCCAAAAGGGGAAGCGTTTGTTCGAATCGAAGGCTCCCGAGGCGAAATTGGCTGCTATATTTCCAGCGATGGCAAAAAAGAGCCGTACCGCCTTAAATTCAGAAGGCCTAGTTTCTATAATTTGCAAATCCTCCCTAAGCTGCTCGAAGGCGAAAGCATCTCAAATCTGATTGCAATTTTAGGAGCGGTTGATATCGTTCTTGGGGAGGTAGACGGATAATGGTTCAGGACCTACTCGAATCCAGTGCGGGCCTTATGAATTTCAGCATTTTCTTCGTCCTGGCAGTCGTTCTTTTGTTCGTAATCCTTGGATTCGTAACAATGGCGATTTTGGCAGAGAGGAAAGTGCTCGGTTTTATGCAGGGCCGTTATGGTCCAGCCCATGTCGGCGGGAAATGGGGGCTGCTGCAATCCGTTGCCGACGTCGTAAAGCTGCTTGTAAAAGAAGACTTAATCCCAAAAGCAGCGGATAAGCCGCTGTTCATCCTCGCACCGGTTATTGCGTTCGCCCCGTCCTTCATGGTCATGGCAACGATTCCGCTGACGGATAAACTGCAATTTGCCGATCTAAATGTCGGCTTCCTGTATTATATTGCTATTTCAGGCTTGACGATCGTCGGGATGCTGATGGCAGGCTGGGCTTCCAACAACAAATACTCCTTGCTTGGCGGTATGCGTGCCGCGGCCCAGATGATTTCCTACGAAATCCCGCTGGTCATGAGCGTGTTGGGGATTGTCCTGTTATCAGGCAGCCTTAATCTGAATGATATCGTGGAAACACAGCAAAATAGCGGCTGGTTTATTCTTTGGCAGCCGATCGCGTTCATCGTGTTCTTTATTGCCGCAACCGCTGAACTGAACCGGGTGCCATTCGACCTTGCCGAAGCAGAGAACGAGCTTGTTGCCGGTTTCCACACAGAGTATTCCGGATTCCGCTGGGCGATGTTTATGCTGGCTGAATATGTGTATATGTTTGCAATGTCTGCTTTGATCACTTTATTATTTCTTGGAGGCTGGCTGCCGCTGCCGTTCCTTGGCTTCATTCCAGGAGCTGTCTGGTTCGCGCTTAAATTCAGCGTGGTCGTCTACATCCTCATCTGGTTCCGGGCTACGTTCCCTCGTATCCGCGCCGACCAATTGATGGAGTTCGCCTGGAAAGTGCTTCTGCCGGTAGCGCTGGGAAACATTTTCCTTACTGCATTGATAAAAGAATTTTTTCTAAAATAGGAATGGAAGCAGCGTCGCTTCCTGCATTAAAGGGGTGAATTACGTGCTAGGATGGACAAAAGGATTAGCTTATACCCTAAAACAGTTGACTCGTGATAAGGTGACATACGATTATCCAAACGAACCGATTCCGCTTCCGGACCGATTCCGCGGGATCCAGAAGTTTTATCCTGAAAAATGCATTGTTTGCAACCAGTGTGTCAATATTTGCCCAACCGATTGCATTAACTTGACTGGTAAAAAGCATCCTGATCCAACGAAAAAAGGCAAGATCATTGATACGTATGATATCAACTTTGAGCTATGCATCCTTTGTGACCTGTGCACAGAAGTGTGCCCGACTGAAGCGATCATCATGACAAATAACTTTGAACTTGCCGAATACAGCCGGGATAATTTATTCAAGAACCTGGAATGGCTTGACGAAAATGATGAGAATATACGGAAGGTGAATAAACCATGACGTTAACAGGCGAATTTTTTGCGTTTATGTCCCTTGCGTTAGTGGCGGTAATCGGCGGCGTGCTGTTATTGAACCTTACCAATGTGATCCACATGGTCGTAGCACTCGTTTTTACCTTTGTTAGTATTGCAGGCATTTATGTGCTCTTGTCCGCTGAATTTCTGGCGGTCATCCAAGTGATGATCTATTCCGGCGCCATCACCATCATGATGCTGTTTGGAATCATGCTCACCCGCCATCATGGCGACGAGGAAGAGCCAAAGGGCGGGAGGCTGCGCAAGCTCGTGCTGCTGCTCGGAGTCCTTGGATTTGGCGCAGCAGTCTATTTTGGAATCTATAATCTGGATTTCCAAGCATTGCCGAATACCCTGCATGAAAACAACACAGAACAAATTGGGGTTGCACTATACTCGCAATACATTATCCCATTTGAACTGACATCCGTGATCCTGCTCGCTGCGCTTGTCGGCGCAATCGTCCTCGCGCGCAAGGATGACGAAAAGGAGGGGGATCAGGAATGAGTTCTGTCCCGGTTTCAGCCTTTTTGGCACTAGCACTTATTCTTTTCTGCATCGGACTGTACGGTGCCCTGACGAAAAAGAACACCGTGATTGTGTTGATTTCCATCGAACTGATGCTGAATGCGGTCAATATTAACCTCGTCACCTTCAGCAAATACGGAGCCGCTCCCTCGATCACCGGCCAGGTGTTCGCGCTGTTCTCCATCGCAGTGGCAGCCGCTGAGGTAGCGGTGGGACTGGCAATCTTGATTTCGCTTTACCGCAACCGCAGGAGTGTCCTGATCGATGAAATGACGGAATTGAAAAACTAATGGAATCTATCATAAGCGGCATTGGCCGTATGAAAAAGTTGTTTACTAGCTGGACTGCCCCGCATGATGCGGGCCTCAATCTGACGGGCGCACAAAAGAAAGCTTATGCGCACGTTCAAAAAAGGGGATTGTGATATTAATGGAGAATGCTTGGCTCATTCCGCTATTCCCGCTTGTATCCTTTCTATTCCTTCTGCTGTTCGGAAAAAAGCTTAAAGAAGCGAGCGCATTCGTCGGAATCCTTGCGACGCTTGCCTCCCTTGTCTACTCCATCCTCGTGCTCCTGGAGCGACTGGATGGACCGACACATAAAGCTGAAGCCGTTTGGCTGACAATAGGGAATTTGGAACTTACTGCGGGCTTTGAAGTAAATCAATTAAACGCATTGATGCTGGTAATCGTATCTCTTGTCAGCTTCCTTGTTCATACTTATTCAAAAGGGTATATGCATGGGGATGAGCGAATCCCAGTTTTCTATGCTTATCTGGGACTTTTTACTTTTGCGATGCTTGGTCTCGTCCTGTCGCCGAACCTTTTGCAGACTTATATTTTCTGGGAATTGGTCGGAGTTGGCTCATTCCTGTTGATCGGATTTTACTTTTACAAGGAAAGCGCCAAAGCGGCTGCAAAGAAAGCCTTCATCATGACCCGTATCGGGGATGTTGGGCTTTTCATCGGGATGATTCTGTTATTCTGGCAAACTGGCAGCTTCGAATACGACGAAATTTTCGCAGCAGTGGAAGAAGGCGCGATTTCCGGAACGATGATTACCGTAACTGCGATCCTGATATTTATCGGGGCGGTCGGAAAATCAGGTCAGTTCCCGCTGCACACATGGCTTCCGGACGCGATGGAAGGTCCTACGCCGGTGTCTGCATTGATCCACGCAGCGACAATGGTTGCGGCTGGTGTCTATTTGGTCGCTTCACTGTTTCCGCTGTTTAACGCGAGCGAGACAGCGATGCTGACAGTAGCAATCGTCGGCGCGTTCACCGCGATTTTTGCGGCAACGATCGGCCTCGTCCAGACGGACATCAAGCGGGTGCTAGCGTACTCGACTGTCAGCCAGCTTGGCTACATGATGCTCGCGCTCGGGTCAGCCGGATATGTAGCTGGTGTCTTCCACTTAATGACACACGCTTTCTTTAAAGCATTGCTATTTCTTGCAGCAGGTAGCGTCATCCATGCTGTACATACTCAGGATATTGAAAAAATGGGCGGGCTATGGAAAAAGCTGTCGTTCACTGGACCTTTGTTCTTGATCGGAACGCTGTCCATCAGCGGTGTTCCGTTGTTTTCAGGTTTTTTCAGTAAAGATGAAATTTTAATCGCCGCATGGGCGCATGGCAATTACGTTTTGTTCTGGCTAGCAGTAATCGCAGCATTTTTTACAGCATTCTACATGTTCCGGCTATTCTTTATGGTGTTCACCGGAGAAGCGCGCAGCGAAATGAAGAATGTTCACGAATCGCCATCCACCATGACAATGCCAATGGTCGTCCTTGCTGTCCTAGCAATTATTGCTGGTTATGTGAACACACCTTGGTTCGGCACTTTCCTTGGCGACTGGCTTGTCGAAGGAAACGAAGCACTTGGACACAGTCATATCGAGGGCCCTGGGTGGATCATGATTGTCGCCACGCTTGTCTCCTTGCTAGGCATTTGGCTTGCGTGGATGATGTACAGCAAGAAGTCTCTTTCACGCAACTGGCTGTCGAACAGGGCGCCGATCGCCTATAACATTGTGAAAAACAAGTATTATATGGATGAAATATACGAGCAAAGCATCGTGTTTGGCGTGAAGGCAGTCAGCCTGTTTCTCCGGTTCATTGAGCTCTTCGTTGTTGAGGGACTCGTGAAGCTGACCACGGCAACGGTTCAAGGCCTTGGAAAAGCCGGTGCGAAAATCCAGAACGGCCAGATGCAGACTTACGGCACAATTGCATTCGTCGGCCTTGCAGTTCTGATTGTCATCTATGCGGTAACAGGGGGGTATTTATAATGGATTTCACCTATTTTCTTACCTTGCTGGTATTCGCCCCTTTGCTAGGAATCTTGCTTTTGACTTTCATGCCAAAAACGAATGAATCAGGCATTAAAATGCTTGGAGTATTGGCCACGCTGCCATCGTTGCTGCTTGCGCTGATCGCCTATTTTTCCTATCGTGGCGGCAGCAATCTCGCTGGTTTTTCCGAAAAAGTTCGCTGGATCCAATTCGGCGGCCAGAATGCCGAGCAACAAGGCATATTCTCGGTGAACTACGAGCTTGGCATCGATGGATTCGGTTTGATTATGGTCTTACTTACGGCAGTGATCGCCACACTTGCGGCAATAGCATCCTTCCATATCAAAAAAGAGTGGAAAGGCTACTACATGCTGTTCCTGCTTCTTGAAATTGGGATGCTCGGCGTATTCACGGCCCAAAATTTGATTTTGTTCTTCCTGTTTTTTGAAATCACCTTGATCCCAATGTTTTTCCTGATTGGGAAATGGGGCTATTACGAAAAAGAAAAGGCTGCCTACAGTTTCTTGATTTATAATGGCCTTGGCTCAGCGATCCTGCTGATTGTCATCATGGTGCTGTTCTCAAGAACGGGCACGTCGAATATCGAAATGCTGAAGGTCATCATGAACACAGACAATGCGACGCTGTTCGCGCCTGTGTCGGATTCTTTGAAGATGGGACTATTAATTGCCTTGCTTGTCGCTTTCGGCGTCAAGCTGCCAATCTTCCCGCTCCATAGCTGGATGCTGAAGGTCCACGTAGAGGCGCCGCCATCGATCGTGATGATTCACTCAGGAATCCTGCTAAAGATCGGGGCTTTCGGTTTGATCCGCTTTGGAATCGGGATTTTCCCGGAACAATTCGCACAAATAGCCGGGCTAATTGCAGTACTGGGTGTGATAAACCTGCTATACGGAGCGTTCCTTGCTTTTATCCAGACAGATTTCAAAATGGTGCTTGCCTATTCTTCTATTTCCCATATGGGGATCGTTTTAATCGGACTTGGAGCATTAAATGAAGCAGGAATTCAGGGAGCGATCTTCCAGGTCGTGTCACACGGTCTCATTTCAGCACTATTGTTCTTCCTTGTCGGTGTGTTTTATGAACGAACACACACAACCACGCTTGCCAATCTTGGCGGCATGGCAAAAGGAATGCCGCTTGCATCAGGCTTCCTGCTAACAGGGGCGCTTGCTTCGCTTGGACTGCCTGGGATGTCAGGCTTCGTCAGCGAATTCATGGCATTCCTCGGCTTGTTTGAAGAAAGCCCTGTCCTTGCAGCGGTCGGTACACTGGGCATTATTATGACAGCTGTTTACCTGCTGCGCGCGGTGCTTGCGATCACGTATGGCCAAGCAGAGCGGGAGTTTGCCGGGCTAAGTGACCTTCGTTCCTTCGAATGGGCACCGGTGCTGGTGCTTGTCGGGTTGATCGTTCTAATCGGTGTATTTCCGGCCGTTCTTAGTGAACCACTTCAGGCAACATTAGAAACTATCTTGATGGGAATAGGGGGGTGATGAAGGATGGATCTCGATACACTACTATCATTTGATTGGGGGACGATGACTCCGGAATTCATCCTCCTCGGTTTTATAGCCGTTTTGTCAGTCGCTGATTTATTCATGCCAAAGCATATCGACCGCAAAATCCTTGGCTGGGTCGGGTTTGCTGGGGTGGTGCTCGCACTCGTTTCCCTAGTAACTTTGATCGGTACCGATACTACATCGATTTTATCCGATACGTTCAGACTCGATTCATTCGCGATCGCCTTTAAGCTGATTCTTCTGCTTGGAGCAGCGCTTGTCATGCTGTTGGCAATTGACTTCCACGCGAATGAAGGGCTGGAGGATTACAAAGGGGAGTTCTACTATCTGTTCCTATCCGCCCTGCTTGGGACGATGTTCATGGCCTCAAGCGGCGACTTGATCACTTTGTTCGTTGGGCTTGAATTGCTGTCGATTCCGTCTTACATCCTTGCAGGTATGCGCAAACGCAACCTGAAATCGAACGAATCTGCAATGAAATACGTTCTTAACGGCGGCATTTCCTCTGCGATCACTTTGTTCGGAATGAGCTATGTATTCGGGATTGCCGGAACGACTAATTTAAAAGGAATTGCGCAAGTCTTTAGCAGCGTGAATGACCCTCAGCTTATTTACTTGCTTGGACTGGCGTTTTTGATGATTTTTGTCGGTCTGTCCTTTAAGCTGGCATCTGCTCCATTCCATATGTGGGCACCTGATGTGTACGAAGGAGCACCAACACCAGTGACGGCATTTCTGAGCGTCGTCTCCAAAACAGCAGGCTTTGTGATCATCCTGCGCATCCTGCTATCGATCTTTGGATACGTACCAGTCGCACAAGGAGATGGCCAACCGATTCCGCTGCTGTTCGCGATGCAAGATTATATTGCCTTCCTCGCCGGAGCAACGATGATCATCGGGAACGTCGTCGCGTTAAGACAGCGCAACATCAAGCGCATGTTCGCGTACTCAAGCATCGCGCATGCCGGTTACATCCTTGTCGCACTGACAGCGATGTCCTTTGTGACCTTCGATGCCATCTGGTTCTATTTGCTGGCATACGTGTTGATGAATCTTGGCGCATTCGCGGTTATCCAGACGATCACCGCAAAAACCGGTTCAGAAGATATTAGCCATTTTGCCGGGCTATACCGCCGTTCGCCATTATTGGCAGTCGGAATGGGAATCTTCATCCTGTCACTCGCAGGAATCCCAGGTACAGCAGGCTTCATCGGGAAGCTGAATATTTTCATGGGAGCACTGTTAGTCGATGAAGCACATTACGTGCTCGTATCGATCATGATCGCAGCAACCGTCGTCTCCTATTTCTACTACTTCGGAGTCATGACGCAAATGTTCTTCCGCCCGGCAGCAACCGATGAAAAAATCAAGCTGCCAGCAGCAACAATTGTCGTGCTCCTAGTAGCAGCAATCGGCACGATCCTGTTCGGAGTCATGCCAAACATAGCCATCGACTTCATGCACAGCAATTTCCATCAATTCGTCGATTTTATGAGATAAGCTGTGTTGCACCACTCTGTTGATAACTCAACTCCCGCGGGATTAGCGATCAAGGGGAGACTCGGACGAGTGAAGTGAAAATCAACAGCAACGTATCAGCCAAACCAAATAAGAACCGGGCGCAGTTTGCCCGGTTTTTCTTTTTCGACAAGCTGAGTAAAATTTATGATAAAATAAATAAGAAAAGGGGGAATTGGGAATGCTAACAAGTTTTGGCGCCTTTGCGCTGACGAGCATTTTGACGCATTTGGTTTTTATCGCGCTTTCGTGGTGGGCTCTTCAAGCACTCCATTTTGACAAACTGCTAAGAGGAAATCATATTCTTCAAGCCCGCATGCTGTATATCCTGCTTTCGATAGCGCTCGGATCGTTAGTCAGCAATTTCTTTCTAGATTACCTTCAATGGTCCCAGCAGCTCCCGCTCGTTTTTCAGTAGTATGTCAGACATACCCTAATTGGTAAAAAATTAGGTCTTCATACATCTTTTCAAATCAAAGATTATCAAGTAAAATTCTCTTTGTGTTTGTTTTTTCGCACAGGCATGTTTGTTTTTTCACAATCGATAAACACCCGGGCAAGTTGGTACATAAAATAATGTCAAAAAGTGACGACAATTCCCAAGTATGCGATTCGCTCTCCTGGTAAGAATGGTAGTAAGGGGAGAGTGAGCTGTATATGAAGAAGATTCCATATATTTTATCAATTTTTGGCATTATTGGTTTTATTGTATTCCAGGCTGGGAATAAGACGACTGTAGCTGACGCTGATTATGAAATAAAAACCTTGGCCACGGTTTTGCAGGACGAAGATATTTTGATCACTGGTTGGTCTTTATATGCAAGGGAAACATTGGAACAAGAAAATGTCGAAACTTTGGAAAAGAACCTGAAGCTTCAGCTGCCAGATTGGACATGGACTCGAAACAACGGAGAACGTACTGCTGTGCGGACCTCCTCTGGAATTCTTGAAAAAATAAAACTTGTTTCGACCGACACAAAGGGCCCTCTACAGACGTATGTCTTGTATGAGGTCAGAGGTCAGAGCTGGAATGACAATACGGAAAACTTTCTCAACGAAAACCTGCCAGGCAGGATAGTTGACATTTTTCGAGGAAAGGCAACAATTTTCTCTTGTGTAAAAGGCGAAATCAATGATAAGATAAAATCGGCTTTACCTGTCTACAAAAACAAATTGCTAAAGGCATTTAACGCTCGTGAAGTGGAAGGGTTAGCAGAAGAAGCATTTATTTCCTCTTCCGCCGTTTCGCCTTTGTTCGACAAAAAGCTGAGCAATGAACATGACATGAATATGCAGCTTGGATTACGAAAAACTGAACGATTGGGCGCAAAGACTACCGTCGTAGTTGGCACACCCATCATAACGATTGAATATTAATATAGAGAAATTGGACGCGGAGGGGAATACACTTGGAAAAAATCATCGTCCGCGGCGGACAAAGGCTAAGCGGTTCTGTAAAGGTTGAAGGAGCTAAGAATGCCGTCTTGCCTGTTATCGCTGCATCATTATTAGCAAGTGACGGAAAAAGCGTAATTCGTGATGTGCCAACTCTCTCCGATGTATATACCATCAACGAAGTATTACGTTCTTTAAACGCCGTAGTGGAGTTTAAAAATAACACAATTACAGTAGATGCATCCAGAGAGTTAAAAATAGAAGCACCTTTTGAGTATGTTCGAAAAATGCGTGCTTCTGTATTAGTTATGGGATCCTTGCTTGCCAGAAACGGCCGTGCTCGCGTAGCGCTGCCTGGAGGATGTGCAATCGGTTCCCGCCCTATTGACCAGCACCTGAAAGGCTTTGAAGCCATGGGTGCGACCGTCAAGGTAGGCAACGGCTTTATCGAAGCGGAAACAGTCAATGGTCTGCATGGAGCAAAAATATACCTTGATTTTCCGAGCGTCGGCGCTACGGAAAATATCATGATGGCGGCTGTCCTTGCAAAAGGAACAACAATCATTGAAAACGTGGCGAAAGAACCAGAAATCGTCGATCTTGCCAACTTCCTGAACAAAATGGGAGCGAAGGTAAAAGGCGCAGGCACGGGTACGATCAAAATTGAAGGTGTCGAAATATTATTTGGTGCTGACCACAGCATCATTCCTGACCGCATCGAAGCCGGAACTTTCATGGTTGCCGCTGCTATCACTGCCGGCAATGTGCTTGTAAAAGGCGCCGTTCCAGAGCATCTTTCTTCTTTAGTTGCGAAGATGGAGGAAATGGGCGTTACGGTCATAGAGGAAGAGGATGGCCTTCGGGTCATCGGACCGGAAAAATTGAAAGCAGTGGACATTAAGACAATGCCGCACCCTGGATTTCCAACGGATATGCAGTCACAGATGATGGCAATGCTATTGCGTGCCCAGGGAACAAGCATGATTACCGAAACGGTTTTTGAAAATCGCTTCATGCATGTGGAGGAATTCCGCCGCATGAATGCAAACATCAAAATTGATGGCCGTTCTGTCATCGTGAATGGACCATCTGACCTCCAGGGAGCAGAAGTAGCCGCAACGGATCTGCGGGCAGCAGCGTCGCTGGTCCTGACTGGTCTAGTAGCAGAAGGAGTAACACGCGTAACAGAATTGTATCACCTGGATCGCGGCTATGTGAACTTCCATCAAAAGCTCGCAGCTCTCGGCGCCGATATCGAACGCGTCCGCGAAGTGGAAGAGCAGCCAATTACGGAAACTTTTGTCTCTGACATGAAGGCATAAATCATCGTGCTCATAAAACCGGAGAACAGTGCTTGACAGTATCGTTCTGCGGTTTTTTGATTCATTGATTGGATTTTTCCAAAAAATATTGTCCAATTTCGACTGAACTTTTTAGGAGAGCGCAAAACCTGTCATAAAAGCTTGTCCGCCTCCATATGAATGGAATGAGACGGTTACCGACCGTGAAATTTCATTCATATGGAGGCTTTTTCTATGTTAAAAATCAAACCATTCTTCGTACTAGCTGCCATCCTATTTTTTGTTACGCTCCTGATTCCATCTTTGCTCGTCCTCCCTTTTATGGAAGAAAAGGCAGGCGGGAAACTAGGGTCAGAGCTGCAAAGTGAAACGACGGTGGCGGCTGCTCCAACCGCAGATTCCGCGGTGGAAGTGGCTGTTTACCGGACAGCTTTGTCTAAAACGGAAAAGCTTCCGCTTGATGAGTACTTAATCGGTGTCGTAGCTGCTGAAATGCCAGCTGAGTTTGAGCTAGAGGCATTGAAGGCGCAGGCACTGTCGGCCAGGACATATTATGTCAGGCAAATGCTTCTGCCGAATAAAGTGGGCGTCCCTGAGGGTGCGCAATTGAATGATACGGAAATCCACCAGGTTTTTAAAAATAAACAAGAATTGAAAAAGCAGTGGGGCGTCGATTATCAATGGAAGATCAAGAAAATCACGGAGGCTGTAAAAGCCACTGATGGCCAAGTGCTGACATTTGACGGAGAGCCTATTGATGCGACCTTTTTTTCGACCTCGAACGGTTTCACTGAAAACTCAGAGGAATATTGGTCCAATTCGGTGCCATACTTGCGGAGTGTGGAAAGCCCTTGGGACCGGAACTCACCGAAGTTCCGCAGGCAGATCGTCATGCCTGTAGCGGAAGTGGAAGCGAAGCTAGGGGTCAAACTGCCTGCTTCCGACACCATCGGCAAGGTCCTCTCGAGGACAACGGGAGACCGAGTCGCAAAAATGGAGATCGGAGGCAAAATCCTGACTGGAAAAGAAATCCGCGATCAGCTCGACCTGTACTCAAGCGACTTCAGCTGGGAACTCAAAGGCGATAATGTCGTCATCACAACCGAAGGCTTCGGCCACGGCGTCGGCATGAGCCAGTATGGCGCCAACGGCATGGCTACCGAAGGAAAAAACTATCAAGACATCGTCAAGCATTATTATAAAGGCGTCGAAATTCTCGAAGCTGATCGCATGCTGACGAAGGCAACAGCTAAGAAATAAGAACGTAGCCACAGTGATCACCAGGCCAGGGCGAAAAGCAGCCCTGGCTTTTTAGCGCGGATTGGTGTGGTGGTTTGCCTTAGTATTTGTTCGCGAGTTCCGTGTGGCATGCGACTCTTTCACAGAATCAAAAAAGATTTCGATGTCTGGTGGCATGTGGTAGATTCGGCCTTTATTGGTGCCAGTGTGCGGAAGGCTCAAAGATAGTAAAAGGTCTTTGATCGTCTTGGAGGATACACCAGGGCAAAACTCTCTGCACGTTTGATTTTTAATAGTAGGACTAATCAGGAGGAAAAATTCCTTGACAGTTTTATGGTGAGCTGTTTTGGATTTGTGTTCACAAACGGGACAACGCCAAATCCACTTTTCGCGATTCATCCCATATGATAAACAAGCCGGGCATTGAACACCTTTTTGTAGATCGTCTGCTGAGAGGGAATATTGTTTCAAAATGTCAGGGTGGTGAGGAGAATGATTCTTTAAAAGGGACTTTGCTAACTTTCTTGCTTCTTTATCCGTAAAAATGGGGGTTGTAGTCCTTTCATCGAACGGATGAACACGACTTAATAATACATCTCCTTTTACTATCAAGTTATTCAGGGAATGGTCACTAACCTTGATAATAGTAGAAGCATTGCTGATCGCAACTAGTTGGTAAATCGGCGGAACACGGAACTTATGATTCTGCAGCCACCTCTTCAAATGCCAGGCTTGCATGCGAACCTGGTTAATGGGATTATCATATGATTTTTCTTGGTCATTCTTTGTTTGAATCATTTGTTCGGAATGTTTGTCGAAGAAAAGGGTACCGGAATGGGCTTTCGTTTCAATTAGAAGGATATATTGAAGTGTTAAAAGGAGGGTATCAATCTGAAAATGCCATTTTTCATCTTGCAGCCGCAAATCCCTGAAAATATGGAAACCTTTTTCAGGGAGAAAACTCAAACGGTAATCCGTTTGCAGCTCCCCTCTGTAACCAGCACGCCTGGCTCTATAATCTTGTTCGATAAATGCGGTTTTAGGGTGATTGGGTATGATTCTCTCCAATAAAGCCTCGTACATGAGAAGACGGATGGGATATGTCCTTTCTTTTTCAATCAAATTGGTCACTCCTTCTTTGTTTTAGTATGCATTCTTTATTTACGAGAAAAATTCCTGCTGATATTATAGGAAATTTTTGTGTCCGATTTTATGATATCAACGGTTGAAGCGAATATATGAACGGTTGCCGAGATTTTATCGACGGTTGGGAGCTTTTTATCGACGGTTAGCCCCAATATATCGACGGTTCATCCCCGAACTCTCTCCTCGAACCCGCGCATAACCTTCCCAAGCCGCACAAACTTGCCGCTGAAGTAGGCGTGGTGCAGGAAATGCGATGCCGCTAACACCCCAATTACATCTTTTATAAAATCAATCACCGTAGCGGAACGGACTGGAACAAAACTTTGATGAACCTCATCAAGCAAGCCGTAGCCGATCGCCATCGCCATAAAGGCAAAGCTTAATGCCGCTGTAAAGCGCCCGGTCGTCAGCGCAGCCAGGACAAGCAGCACATACAGAATGCCAAACTCAACGAGATGAAGCGATTCTTTTACAAAGCGATCGATGCCGCGGTCCGGCAGCTCGATGACTGCCGTATCAGGCAGACTCGACATCACCCAGATCGCCGCCATATAGGCAACAGGAAGCAAACGGAAAATCCACACAACGAACTTTTTCATCATAAAACCCCACTTTAATGTAGTAAACAACCAAGCTTTTCCAAAACTTTTTTGCATAAAATCTTTCCCTTTGTCGAAAAATAAGCAGTAAAAAATTTTCCGCTCTATGTATATATTGTTTCGCTTCTGTTCAAACTGATTGCTGAGGTGATGAAAATGAGAGAGGAAGAAAATAAATCTTCTCAAAACAAAAGCAAGAACAGCTTTTTCAAAAAGCGGTGGGTGTATCCAACAGTTTATATTGCTAGTGCCGCAATCATTCTAACTGGTGTCCTTTGGTATCAAAACAGCGCGACCGATCAGCTGGATCAGTCGGAATACAGAGCGACTGACATGCCTGGCAAAAAAATGAATGATCAGCCAGCAGTCGAAGTAAATCGCGCGATGGAGAACTTCGTAATGCCAGTAGTGAGTGAAGACGATGCTGTCATTCAAATGGGATTCTACAATAATGACAGCGACCCAGCGGAGCAAGAAGCAGCTCTAGTGTTCTATGATAATACGTACCATCCAAACACTGGACTGGACATTGCCGAAAAAGACGGCAAGGAATTTGATGTAATCGCGTCGCTAAGCGGTACGGTCAAAAATGTCATGGAAGATGCTGTCCTTGGAAATGTCATTGAAATTGAACATGACAAAGGTATTGTAACACAATATCAGTCAGTAAAAGACTATGAAATTCAAGTTGGCGACGAGGTGGAGCAAGGACAAGTAATTGCGAAGTCCGGAACAAGCCTGATCAATGAAAAGGCAGGCAACCACGTCCACTTCGAAATCCGCAAGGACAATGTACCTGTCGATCCGCATGAGTACTTCAACAAGCCACTGAGCGCGTTGCAGGAAGCCAATGTGACAGAAGAGAAAGCTTCCTCTGGCGCAGACGCAGGAAAGTCTGAAGATGATACTCCAGCGGATGAAGGATCAGACGGCACAGCACCATCAGAAGATAGCATGAAAGACGTAACCCCAGCTGAAGACAAGCCAGCAGAAGATGGCTCCGAAAAGGATTCTTCAACAAACGCTGGTACAACAAGCAACTCTTAAAAAAACAAACATTTTGAAACCCGCCTGAACGAAGGGCGGGTTTTTTTTAATCTTCACACTTATCGAATCAAGATGAGTATGGTAAAATCAGTCAGGAGGAGGGGTGCAGATGAAACGAATCATTTTCATTATTTTGTCGGTGCTAATGGCCGCAATTATTTCTGGCTGCAGCAAGGAGCCGACTCCCGAAGAACGATTTTCCCAGTACGTGAAGCTTTGGAACGACCAAAAATTCAATGAGATGTATCCATTTTTATCAGCTGACGCGAAGGCATCCATTACAAAGGAGGAATTCGTCTCTCGCTATAATAAAGTCTATCAGGATTTGGAGATAGACAAGCTTGCAATCGACTACCAACAGCCTCAAGAGGAAAAGAAACACGAAGACAATGCCGAACTGCCTTTTTCGGCAAAAATGGAGAGTGCTGCTGGTCCGATTGAATTTGACCATAATGCGACACTGCTAAAAGAAAAGCAGGGAGAAGATTCAAACTGGTATGTCGCCTGGAACACGACCTATATTTTCCCCGAGCTCGGGGCAGGCGATAAAATCAGCTACAAGAATGTTCAGGCGATGCGCGGCAACATCCTTGACCGAGCAGGCAATGGATTAGCCATCAACGGCACCGCTGTGCAGGTAGGAGTCGTTCCGGGTGAGCTTGGCGTCCAGAAAGTGCAGACGATTGCCAAGGTGGCGCAACTGCTCGATCTGTCTGTGGAGCAAATCAACAAGGCGATGAGCGCCAGCTGGGTAAAAGACGACTTGTTTGTGCCATTGAAGAAAATTTCAAAAGAAGACAAAGGACTGCAAGAAAAACTGTTTGCGATGGAAGGCGTCAAAAGCCAGACAGTTGGGGCTCGTGAATATCCATACGGAGCAGCATTGTCCCACTTAATCGGCTATATTGGCCCGATCACAGCCGATGACCTTAAACAGCTGGATGGCAAAGGCTATACAGCAACCGACCTAATTGGCCGCCGCGGACTGGAGCAGGTTCTCGAAGACCAATTAAAAGGCACAAACGGCATCAAAATTTCGATTGTAAAGGAAAACGGCACGGTTAAGACGCTCGCAGAAAAGCAAGCGAAAAACGGCAAGGATGTCAAGCTGACCATTGATGTCGTCACCCAGCAGCAATTATATGATCAGCTAAAAGGAAAAGCAGGGACGGCATCGGCCATCAATCCGGTGACGGGAGAAACGCTCGCCCTTGTAAGCGCACCAGGCTTCGACCCAAATGAAATGACACTTGGAATCTCGCAAACGAAACAAAAAATACTAGAGGAAGATCCGCTTAAGCCATTCCTCAATCGATTCAAACTAACCTATGTGCCTGGGTCCGTCATGAAGCCGATCACCACAGCAGTCGGGCTCGAGAGCGGCAAACTTCAGGCAGATACTGCATTTGAAATAACCGAGAAACAATGGAGCAAGGACGCTTCATGGGGCGGGTACAAAGTGACGAGGTACTCGAATGTAATCGGAAATATCAATCTGGAAAAAGCGCTGATCTACTCAGATAATATTTACTTCGCACGTGCTGCGCTCGGAATGGGACAGGAAATTTTTACAGATGGCCTGAAAAAATTCGGCTTTGAAGATCAGCCAGAATACTTATACCCAATCGAGCCTTCGCAAATCGGCAAAATCGACAGCGAAATCAGCCTCGCCGACTCAGCGTATGGCCAAGGACAGATCCAAATGAATATCCTCCATCTTGCAGCCGCCTACTCACCATTTGTGAACAAAGGCAGCCTGATCAAACCGATTCTGAATGACGAGGAGGAACAAGGACAGCTGTGGAAACAAGGCATAGTCAGCCCAGAAAATGCCCAGCTGATCAACAACATGCTGACGAAGGTCGTTACCGATCCAAACGGAACCGCACACCGCGCCCAAATCGCCAACTACCCATTGGCGGGCAAAACAGGCACAGCAGAAATCAAACAAACCCAAGGTGAAAAAGGCAAAGAGCTAGGATGGTTCGTCGCCTACAATCCAGAAGAAGCCAATATGATCGTCGCAATGATGATCGAAGACTCCGGATCCACCGACGTCGTATCCCGGGTAAAAGCATTTTACGAATTAAAAATCGCAAGTGGACAATAGAAAGTCCGGCCATTAATGGCCGGACTTCTGTGCGTTTAAGACAGATTGGTGCTCATACCCGAAAGATTACCGATGGATTCTTGACAGATTAACGCCCATGCTTCGCAAAGGGTATCTCTCCGCCCGAAAGATGCCCATATAGAGATGAAACTGCCCGCATAAGGGTATCTCTCCCCTCGAAAGATGCCCTTATGGAGGAGAAAATGTTTGCATAAGGGTATCTCTCCACCCGAAAGATGCCCTTATAGAGGTGGAACTGCCCGCATAAGGGTATCTTTCCCCCCATGCGAGTAGTTAATTTTGAATTTTCGCTATTTTTGGTATACTATTTCGTAAGACGAATATTAATGGGGGAATTTGAATGTCTTTGCATACTTATCCATATCCATCTCAGCGTATGGCTGCGGTGGCGCGCAATGGAATGGTCGCTACCTCACAGCCGCTCGCTGCACAGGCGGGGCTTGAGATGTTAAAAAAGGGCGGCAACGCGATTGATGCGGCAATTGCGACGGCAGCATGCCTGACGGTTGTGGAACCGACTTCGAATGGAATTGGCGGCGATGCGTTCGCGCTTGTCTGGGTGAAAGACAAATTGTATGGCTTGAATGCGAGCGGTCCAGCACCGCAATCGATCTCGATTGAAAAGGTGAAAGAGCTTGGTCATGAAAAAATGCCGTCGCATGGTTGGATTCCGGTCACGGTTCCGGGGGCACCGTCTGCCTGGGCGGAGCTATCGAAAAAGTTCGGCCGCCTGCCGCTTACGGAAGTTTTGCAGCCGGCCATCGACTATGCCCGCAATGGCTATCCGCTGACGCCGATTCTCGCCAAATATTGGAAGGGTGCTTACAATGCTTATAAGAGTCGCTTCCAGGGCAAGGAATTCGCAGAATGGTTTCGCGTCTTTGCTCCTGAAGGCAGAGCACCTGAAGCCGGCGAGATGTGGAAATCAGCGGACCATGCAGATACACTCCAGGAAATTGCCGAAACGAATGGCGAGAGTTTTTACAGAGGAGCACTTGCGGAAAAAATTGCAACTGCTGCAACCACTGCCGGCGCATTCTTAAGCAAGTCTGATCTGGAAAACTATTATCCGCAATGGGTTGAGCCTATTTCCGTAGCCTACCGCGGCCACGAAATTTGGGAGATTCCTCCAAATGGATAGGGAATCGTTGCTTTGATGGCATTGAATATTTTAAAAGGGTACGAGTTTTCCCACCGGGAGGATGTCATCGGTGTCCACCGCCAGCTCGAAGCGATGAAGCAGGCGTTCACAGATGGCAAGGAATATGTCACCGACCCGAGGGCGATGCAGGCCAAAATAGCGGACTTATTATCAGAGCGGTATGGCATGGAAGCGCGGGCAAAAATCTCCGATGAAGCAAGAATGCCTGAACCAGGTTCCCTTCCGAAAGGCGGAACCGTTTACTTAGCGACTGCCGACGGCGAAGGCAATATGGTATCGTTCATCCAAAGCAATTATATGGGCTTCGGCTCTGGTATCGTCGTTCCGGGAACAGGGATCGGCCTGCAAAACCGCGGGCATGATTTCTCGCTCGACCCGCATCATGCGAATGCGCTTGCTCCAGGCAAGAAGACATATCATACCATCATTCCCGGCTTCCTCACGAAGGGCGGTCAGGCAGTCGGCCCATTCGGCGTGATGGGCGGCTATATGCAGCCGCAAGGGCATGTCCAGGTAGCGATGAATATGATCGACTTCGGCATGAACCCGCAGGCGGCACTGGATGCGCCACGCTGGCAGTGGATCAGCGGCAAGCAGATAGAAGTGGAGCATCATTTCCCGAATCATATCGTCAAGGAGCTCGCCCGCCGTGGCCATCAGCTGAAAGTAGCGTATGATAGCGGAGGCTTCGGGCGAGGGCAGATCATTGTCCGCGACCCGAACACAGGCGTGCTAACCGGCGGAACCGAAATGAGAACCGACGGCGCCATTGCCTGCTGGTAATTTTCTCAGAAAAGGAAGTATAAATTCCACTTCGAGAATTGTCCAGCTCCAGCGCTTGTCGGGGCTGACCAAGGCGCTTGCGCTTTTCAAAATAAAAGTTCCATTTTTCAAAAAACTTTCCTGTACCTTGTCCCTATTGCGTTTTTCGTGCATATATCCTCACCCAAGCTAATAAAATGTTATAAACCTGACAAAGAGAGTGTTTGAGGTGAGGAGTCGTTTGAACAATATTCGGATTCAGCCGGGGACATGATTATTCTTCGTATTATCCAGAAGGATCCTTCTTCTGCCGCAATGATACCTTTTTTGCGGAATATAGTATTAGCCGATAAAAGCGAGTCTCATTTCACACTTCTCACATCCAATTTAGGGAGGGCGAGTGGTGTGCACGATTACATCAAAGAGAGAACAATCAAGATTGGAAAGTATATCGTGGAGACGAGAAAAACAGTTCGCGTCATTGCGAAGGAGTTTGGCGTATCCAAAAGTACCGTCCATAAAGACCTGACAGAAAGATTGCCTGAAATCAACCCTGACCTTGCCGATGAAGTAAAAGAAATCCTTGATTACCATAAATCAATTCGCCACCTAAGGGGCGGAGAAGCCACGAAAATGAAATACCGTAAAGAGGAAAGGGAAGAAGAAGCTGTGAAATGAAAAAATCCGCAACGAAGCGAAAGGAGGGAACGTAATTAAACGGAATCGCCATTGACGACAGATTGCTAAAAAATGCCCAGCTTCGATGGAGAAAAGCCGGGCATCGCCACAAAAGGTGTGTATGATTCTGCTTTTATCCATAGCGGAGACTGCCGCCTTTTTATTGTGGTCGAAATTTTGACAAAATCGCACAAAATACCGCCATTTTCCCCCACTCCCTGTTACTTATTTCATGGCGTTGTGGTAGAATAAACAATTAGGGTAGTATATGGTTCGCCGATTGCGGCAACGTCTGAAGATTCTCGGAAATCGTGGTCTATTTTACATAGAAAAGGAAATTCGACAGCTGAGATAACGAGGCGAAAGTCAGCCGTAGCCAGCGCATTTGTCAAGGAGGAAAAGTAGTATGTTTGCTAGGGATATCGGGATTGACCTTGGGACGGCCAATGTGTTGATCCATGTTAAGGGCCGTGGAATCGTCTTGAATGAACCGTCTGTTGTGGCGATCGATAAGAATACGAATAAGGTTTTGGCTGTCGGGGAAGAGGCTCGCAAAATGGTCGGGAGAACACCGGGCAATATCGTCGCAATCCGGCCGTTAAAAGATGGGGTAATCGCGGATTTCGATGTAACGGAATCCATGCTCAAGCATTTCATCAATAAATTGAATGTAAAAGGGTTCTTGTCGAAGCCGCGGATTCTGATCTGCTGTCCGACGAATATTACCAGCGTTGAGCAAAAGGCGATCAAGGAAGCTGCAGAAAAAAGCGGCGGCAAGAAGATTTATTTGGAAGAAGAGCCAAAGGTTGCCGCCATTGGCGCTGGCATGGACATCTTCCAGCCAAGCGGGAATATGGTCGTTGATATCGGTGGAGGAACGACGGATGTTGCCGTCCTTTCCATGGGTGACATCGTTACCTCACAGTCGATTAAAATGGCTGGGGATAAATTTGACGCCGAAATTTTACATTACATCAAACGCGAATACAAGCTGTTGATCGGGGAGCGTACCGCTGAAAATATTAAGATCCAAATTGGAACGGTTTTCCCTGGAAGCCGCAATGAGGAAATGGAAATCCGCGGCCGGGACATGGTATCCGGACTTCCGCGCACGATTACTGTCCGTTCAGAAGAGATTGAAAAAGCATTGAGGGAATCGGTTGCCGTCATCGTTCAGGCAGCAAAGACCGTGCTTGAAAAGACTCCGCCAGAACTGTCCGCTGACATCATTGACCGCGGCGTGATCCTGACAGGCGGCGGCGCCCTGCTTCACGGCATCGACCAGCTGATGCAGGAGGAATTGAAGGTACCTGTATTGATTGCCGAAAACCCAATGGATTGCGTGGCAATTGGGACGGGCATCATGCTCGATAATATCGATCGGATCGCAGGCCGGCGCAGCATCATCTAACATAAAAAATCTGGAATTTTGCCGGTGTACATACCAAGGATTCCGGATTTTTTTCTTTTTTCCTCAATTATTTTCGAATAAAACCCAAAATCCAACAAATTTCTACTGCTTCTTGCCGAACTATTTCTTATAATAGGGGTAGAGCGATTTTTTTTTAAAAAAAGGGTGTGAGTGTATGTTCAGAGGCTTTTACACAGCTGCTTCCGGGATGCTAGCGCAACAGCGCAGGACGGAAATGCTGACAAATAATATGTCGAATGCCAATACACCTGGCTATAAAGCGGATCAGGCAGCGATGCGGGCGTTCCCGGAAATGCTGCTCGAGCGCTTTGACAAGGTGCAAATCCCGACAGAGAATGGCCTGAATTTGCCGTTCAACCGGGAGATCGGCACCCTTCAAACCGGTGTATACATGCAAGAAGCGATTCCAAAGTTTATCCAGGGGGATGTACGCGAAACAGGGCGGAAGACGGATTTGGCGCTGCTCGATGTCAATATGCCTGAAAATGGTTCGGTGTTTTTTACTGTGCAGAACGGAGATGGCACAGTTCGCTACACTCGAAACGGAAATTTCACGGTAGATGCCAAAGGGAATTTGACGACTGGCAGCGGCCAATATGTGCTTGATGCAGCCGGCCAGCCGATCCAGCTGTCAAGCGACCGTTATACCGTGTCAGAAGGCGGGAACCTGACAGGGGAAAATGGCGAGAAAGCCATGCTTGGCGTGGCCTATGCAAACAATCCGCTGCGGATGGTAAAAGAAGGCGACGGATTGTTTCGGACAGAAAATGGAGCGGAATTGCCGCTTGCTGCAGGGACCCGTGGCGTTCAGTTCAGGACACAGCAAGGCTTCCTGGAGCAATCCAATGTCGACGTCAGCAGGACGATGACCGATATGATGACCGCCTACCGTGCCTTTGAAGCAAACCAAAAGATTCTTCAGGCTTATGATAAAAGCATGGAGAAAGCTGCCAACGAGATTGGAAGGCTATAAGCGAAAAGAATTTTAACAAACGGATAGCGCTCTGATACTCGGTGCGCAAAAAGGGGAAAATATGAATAGAACCATGTTTACCGCAACCAATACATTATCCCAGCTGCAAAAGCAGATGGACTTGATTAGCAATAATCTTGCCAATATCGATACGGCTGGGTACAAGCGCCGCGAAGCGTCCTTTACCGACTTGCTTGTTCAGGAATTCCGGAATCAGCCGAATGATGCGCTCGAACCGGCGAACCGGCTGACTCCGTTTCAGATTCGCCAGGGAAATGGAGCAAGATTAGGCCAAATCCAGCTGAATCTTACGCAAGGGAATCTGAAGACGACAGATCGGCCATTGGATACCGCTTTTACGGCAGAAGGGCAATTTTACCGAACGATGGTCGAGAATGAAGATGGCAGCGCGGACATGGTATTGACCCGCAATGGCGCACTTTATTTGACGCCGCTTTCCGATACCGAGACAATGCTAGTCAATAGCGATGGCCATGCGATCCTTGACGACAACAACCAGGCGATCACGATCGCAGGGAATGTGAAGAGCTTTACTATTAATCAAACAGGCCTATTGACAGCCGAACGGTATGATGGGACAAGCCAGCAAGTCAATCTTGGAGTAGCGATCGTGAATAAGCCGCAATTTTTAGAGCAAAAAGGGGCGAATCTACTTGGGCTGCCGGAAAATCTTGCTGCGCTTGGCGTCACCGAGGGAGAAGTAATCACGGACCTGACTGGGCCCCTGCGCAATCAAATCGCCATCCAGCAAGGAGTGCTCGAGCAATCGAATGTAGACATGAGCAAAGAAATGACGGATCTGATCAATGTACAACGCAGCTTTCAGTTCCACTCCAAAACAATTACCCTGGCCGATCAAATGCTCGGGCTAGTGAATGGAATCCGTTAAGAGGGGAAGAACCATCAATATGGCTTTGAACAAGAGTAATTCAGAAGCAAAAACGCGTGAAGAAGCAAAAAAGACGAAAAAAACACGCGAGAAAAGGAAAAGAATCCGGGTTCGCCTTATTCCGATCTGGCTTCGGATTATCATTGTCATCGTCCTGTTAGCTGCAAGCGTCGTTCTCGGCGCAATATTCGGTTACGCAGTGATCGGCAGCGGCGACGCAAAGGATGTTTGGAAAAAGTCAACTTGGACTCATATTATCGATTTGGTTAATAAATAATAAGGAAGGGAGCATTCCCTTTCTTATTAAAAGATATGAATGCATAAAATTCACTTCGAGAATGGTCTAGCTCCAGCGCCTAGCCCCTCGAGTCGCTTGTCTAGCTGCGGCTCCTAACTCCTCGAGACGCTTCGGTCCTGCCAATGAAGTCAAAGAACGACTTCACTGGCAGGCCCTCCAGCGCTTGTCGGAGTTGAACAGTCGCCTTCGCATTTCGAATTGTCTAGTGACGCCTCCTAGAAACTCCGAAACTTCAACTCCACCAGCAGAAGCAAAAAGCGCTTCTTCTGGTGGAGTCTCCAGTTTCTGCGTTTCTGTGCAGTCGGCTATACTTTTCGGTTTCGGTCCTCCCAATGAAGTCAAAGACCGACTTCACCGTGCGGCCCTCCGAGGCACAGGATGTGCTAGACCCGCCAGCCACAGGACGTGGCGTTATCGGCGGGCAGCGCTTGTCGGGGCTGAACAAGGCGCTTACGCTTTTCATATTGTATTTTTTCCGGGAAAGGGCTATGATGTGTATAGATAGTTAATTAAATTAATTAAGTTAAAAAGACGAGGTGAAGTCATTGCCATCCATTTATCGTGAAATCGAGCAGCTTGTGGCTTATGGCATTCAGGCGGGATTATTGGAAGAGGCGGATAAGGTTTTTGTCCGAAATAGAATCCTTGCTGTGTTAAAGCTAGATGACTGGGAAGACGATGCCGGCGAATCAAAGGAAAACGCAGATTTGCCGTCTATTTTAAAAAACATCCTTGATTGGGCTGCGGACCACGGCTTGCTTGCAGCCAATACAGTGACAGAACGAGACATCCTCGATACGGAAATAATGAACTGTTTGCTTCCAAGACCTTCGGAGGTAATCAGGAACTTTGAGCAGAAGTATCATACGAATCCCCAGGCAGCGACTGAGTACTTTTACCATTTGTCCAGCGCCTCCCACTATATCCGCGAGGACAGAATCAAAAAGAATAAGCAATGGAAAACGATGACACCGTATGGAGAAATTGATATTACGATCAATCTTTCGAAGCCGGAAAAAGACCCGAAGGAAATTGCGCTGTTGAAGGATCTTCCTTCTTCCAATTACCCGGAATGCCTGCTTTGCAAGGAAAATGAAGGCTACAAAGGAACGCTGCGGCATCCTGCAAGAGCGACGCACCGGATTATTCCCTTGACGTTGAACGAGGAAGGCTGGTATCTGCAGTATTCCCCATATGTTTACTATAATGAGCATTGCATCGTGTTTCGCGATCAGCATATTCCGATGAAAATATCGGCGGACACATTCAGCAGGCTGCTTGATTTTACCGAGCAGTTCCCGCACTATTTTCTCGGTTCCAATGCCGATATCCCGATTGTAGGCGGGTCGATTCTTTCCCATGATCATTTTCAGGGAGGCAATTACCGCTTCGCCCTTGAAAAGGCCGAGGAAGGAGAGGAAGTCCAACTAGATGGCTTCCCTTCGGTGATTGTTGCCCCGGTAAAATGGCCGATGTCCGTCATCCGTGTTAGGGGGAAGAAAGCGGAAGTAGCCGCTGTGTCCACTCTTATCTATCAAAAATGGCAGAAATACAGCGACCCATCAGTCGGGATTTTTTCCGAGACGGACGGAGTGCCGCATAACACGGTCACGCCAATTGCCCGCCGCCGAGGCGATTTATTTGAAGTCGATGTAGTGCTCAGGAACAATCGAACTTCAGCGGAACATCCAGATGGAATCTTCCACCCGCATCAACAGCTGCATCATATTAAGAAAGAAAATATCGGCTTGATTGAGGTAATGGGGCTGGCCGTCTTGCCGGGAAGGCTGGAATCGGAGCTGTCCAGGCTGGCAGCGTATTTACTGGCTCCTCCTGACGGCAAAGAAAACTGGCAGGAAGATCTGCTCAAACACTGGGACTGGTATCATTCGATCCTGAAAAAATATCCCGACATCGATGCAGACAATGTCGGAAAAATCCTCGAAGACGAAGTAGGCAAAATTTTTCTGGCAGTTTTGGAGGATGCAGGAGTATTCAAGCAGGATGAGCAGGGATTGGCTGCATTCACAAACTTTATCCAATTGGTAACGGAAAGCAGGGACGACGATGAACAATACGAATGAAGTAAAGAAACTTTTTAAAGAAAAATTTGGCTACACAGAAGGCGTGCGCGTGTTCTTCGCACCTGGCAGAGTAAACTTGATCGGCGAACATACCGATTATAATGGCGGCTATGTGTTTCCAGCAGCACTGACTTTCGGGACTTGGGCTGCCGCAGCTGCCAGGGAAGATGGTGTTTACCGTTTCCGGTCCGCAAACTTTGAGACGAGTGCGGATGTGACGATCACAGAGCTGGTGTACCGGGAAGAAGACGACTGGGCCAATTATCCGAAGGGTGTGCTGAATGAGCTGGTCAAACAAGCTGGCCAAGAGCCGTTCAAAGGCGCCGACATTCTCTACTACGGCAACATTCCAAACGGGGCTGGACTTTCTTCGTCGGCATCGATTGAACTGGCTACCGCTGTGGCGCTGACCAAGCTTGCAGGAGTGGACAGGAATATGCTCGACCTCGTTAAAATTGGCCAGGACGCGGAAAATCAATTTGTTGGCGTAAACTGCGGGATCATGGATCAATTTGCAGTCGGCATGGGCAAGGAAGACCATGCGATTGCCTTGAAATGTGACACGCTTGATTATCATTATGTTCCGGTGAAAATCGATGGCTACAAAATTGTCATCACCAATACGAATAAACGCCGCGGCCTCGCTGACTCCAAGTATAACGAGCGCAGAAACGAGTGCGAGCAAGGGCTGGCACTGATTCAAACGGAGCTGCCTGAACTGGATTCCCTAGGTAATCTTAGTGTCGAACAATGGGAAAAAGTAAAGCATGTCATCAAAGAGGAAGTAATTGCCAAACGAGTGGAGCATGTTGTAACAGAGGATGATCGCGTTCTTTCAGCAATGAAGGCACTTGAAGCAAATGATCTGAAGAAATTCGGGGAGTTAATGAAGGAATCCCATGTGTCGCTGCGAGATTTGTATGAGGTAACCGGTTTCGAGCTTGATACCCTTTTTGAAGAAGCGTCCAAGGTGGAAGGCTGCATCGGCACTAGAATGACCGGGGCAGGCTTTGGCGGCTGCAATGTCAGCATTGTCCGTGAAGAGGCAGTAGACGAATTCAAGATGGTTGTCTCGGAAAACTATCATGCCAAAACAGGGCTTCAACCAAACTTTTATGTCTGTGATCTTGGCGATGGCGCAAAAGAAGTTTTTTAAAAGGAGGAAGAGAAAATGGCGATTTTAGTGACTGGCGGTGCTGGCTATATAGGCAGCCACACAGTAGTGGAATTAGTGAACCAAGGGGAAGAGGTAGTTGTCATTGACAACCTCGTGACAGGCCACGAACAATCCGTAACAGGGGGGACCTTTTATAAAGGAGACATTCGCGACCGCAGTTTTCTTGATCAAGTTTTTTCAAAGCATGAGATTGAAGCGGTCATCCACTTTGCGGCAAGTTCGCTTGTCGGAGAGAGTGTATTTAAGCCGCTCGATTATTATGAAAATAACCTGATCGCCTCGCACACGCTTGTTTCGGCGATGCTTGCTCATCAAGTGAAGAAAATTGTGTTCTCATCCACAGCCGCCACTTACGGCGAGCCCAAATCGGTGCCGATCCTCGAAAAGGATGAAACGAGTCCGACAAGCCCTTATGGCGAGACGAAGCTGGCGATGGAAAAAATGTTTCGCTGGAGCGACGATGCGTACGGGCTAAAATCGATCTCCCTGCGCTACTTCAATGCCGCCGGGGCACACCCGGATGGAGAAATCGGCGAGGATCACACTCCGGAAAGCCATTTGATTCCGATCATCCTCCAAGTAGCTCTTGGACAGCGAGAACAGATCAGCATTTTTGGTGACGATTATCCGACGGCGGATGGCACGTGCATCCGTGACTATATTCATGTCATGGATCTCGCGAACGCCCATTGGCTGGCGCTCGAGCACCTCCGCAAAAAGGAAACAAGTGATGTTTTCAATCTAGGCAATGGCACAGGCTTCTCTGTTAAAGAGGTAATTGAAACAGCGAGAAAAGTAACCGGTCACGAGATTCCCGAAGTTGTCAGCCCACGCCGGGCAGGAGATCCAGCTGTTTTGATCGCGTCTTCGGAAAAAGCCCAGACGGCCCTTGGCTGGAACCCAAAATATAATAATTTAGAAACCATCATCGAAACAGCCTGGAATTGGCACAATAACCATCCGGCAGGCTATGGAGACAGGAAATAAGGGGGAGATAGTATGGGGGAAATCGTAAGCAGCCCATTAGCGAAAATTGCCGCTTTTTTAACTGAACATCACTATGACGGAGTGCTGTTCCGCAAGCGCAGCAATTTTGCCTGGATAACCGGCGGCAAGGATAACCATATCGTTAACACGACAGAAAATGGTGTCGCCGACTTAGTAATTTTTTCCGATAAAAAATATTGCATCACCTCGAAAATGGAATCTGCCCGTATTCATGACGAGGAGCTCGCAGGATTAGGCTATGAATTCGTGACTCCTGAGTGGTATGAGGACCAGGATGCAGCCGTTCGTGCGCTATGCGTCGGCAAAAAAATCGCCAGCGATACAGCACTCGAACCGTTCGATCAGCTGACAGCGGAACTGGCACAGCTTCGGTTCACCTTAACCGAAACCGAACAGGAACGCTATCGCTGGCTTGGGCAGAAAGCAGCCAATGCAGTCGAAGAAACGGCGCGGGAAATCAAGCCTGGAATGACCGAATTTGAAATTCAGGCCCATTTGGCTGCCAAGGTGATGAAGGAAGGGATCAATCCGCATGTCCTCCTAGTGTCAACTGATGAACGAGTGTTTCGCTACCGCCACCCGATCCCGACAGCCAAAAAACTCGAAAACTATGCAATGATCGTCATTTGCGCCGAAAAATGGGGCCTGATCGCAAACGCAACTCGATTTGTCCATTTTGGCCCGCTCCCACAAGAGCTCGCGGAAAATAAACAAAAACTCGTACAAATTGATATCGCGATGAACGTGGCGACAAGACCGGGAACACCGATAAAAGAAGTGCTGGAAAAAGGCTTTGACATGTACCGCGAAGTTGGCTATGGAGAGGACTGGCGCTTCCTGCACCAAGGAGGACCAACCGGATACGCATCCCGTGAATTCCTCGCAACCCCAGACGGCCCAGGCATCGTACACGAAAACCAAGCCTTCGCCTGGAACCCCGCCATCCGCGGAATAAAATCAGAAGATACCATCCTAGTCGGAAAAGAAGAAAACGAAATAATCACCCACACAGGAAACTGGGTCTACATCGAAGTAGAAAAACACGGCAAAAAATTCCTCCGCCCAGACATATTAGTGCGGGATGGAGCATAGCAAGAAAAGCGCTTCTCCTTTTGGGAAAGCGCCTTTTTTTTGCCAAAATTAATTGCTGCGTGTCGAGAATAATTCTGCCAGAATCAGCGCCACTGCGCCCATGACGGATGCGTCTTCGCCGAATTTGGAGAGGACAATTTCCGTTTCCTTTGCCGGTGTCGTCAGCGCTCTTTGCTTGATGGTTTCTTTCAGGCTGTCTAGCAGGAAGCTGCCGGCAGCGGAAACACCGCCGCCAATGATGATCCGCTTTGGATTGACGATATGAATCAAGTTGGTGACGCCGATTCCTAAATACCTCCCGGCCTGAGCGAGGATATTTCGGCTGAAAGCGTCCCCTGCGACTGCCGCTTCGTAAATCAACTCGCCAGATATTTTAGCTAAATCACCTTCAGCCAGCAAACTTTGCTGACCTAGTTTCAGTTCTGATATTGCTTTTTCAGCGATTGCCGGTCCGGAAGTGAAGGTTTGCAGGCAGCCGTAATTGCCGCATGTGCATTTCGGACCATTGATATCGATGACCATATGGCCGATTTCTCCGCTGATAAAATTTTGACCATGAAACAGCTTGCCATTTATGATCATTCCTGCGCCGACGCCGCGGCCGACATTGATGCAAACGAGGCTGTCCACTCCTGCGCCATTCCCAAACCATTGCTCCCCGAGACTCATCGCCCGAGCATCATTCTCGATTTTAACGAGCATTTGAAAATGATCTTCGAGGTATTCCTTGATAGGAATGTCCTGAAGCTGGAGGTTGGGAGCGAAGACAGACCGGCCTTTGTCTACATCGACAATCCCGTGCATTGCAACGCCGATTCCAATAATATGTTCCTCGATGACGCCAGTTTCCTGCTTGATTTGGTTAACTGAATTGGTCATTAGCGTTAGTAAAGCTTCCTTTGTAACGCCAGCAGGAATCGGGATGATTTCTTTTCTGATTATTTTTCCGTTGATATTTGTCAGCGCAGCCTTTAGGTGATGGGAACCGACATCGAGACCGATGACATGAAACATCGAACTATTTAATGTTAGCATCGTCGGTTTCCGGCCGCCGCTCGATTCTCCCAAAGACTGTTCGATGACGATGCCAGTCTGCAATAATTCCTTAACAAGATTGCTGACAGTAGGCGGGGTAAGCCTGGTAACTTTGGCGATTTCCGCCCGTGAAATAGGCCCTTTTTCGCGAATGATCGTTAAGATGACGGATCTATTTAAGGATTTCATTAACTGGAAGCTGCCAGTTAAAAGCTTTTTGCTCATTTTTGTCCTCCAGTCACTTTGTTAAATAATATTATAAACTAGTATGGGGCCTTAATGAAGTTTTCCCTTCTTTTTCCGTAAGGTTTTTAGTACAATGGTTAGTAAGTATTAGTAGGAGGTACTAGCAAACATGCTTGATATCAGCCAAATTAAAGAAATCATCCCGCACCGCTATCCGTTTTTATTAGTCGATAAAATTCTGGAAATCGAAGAAGGCAAAAGGGTAGTCGGCATTAAAAACGTAACAGCAAATGAAGAATTCTTCAACGGCCATTTTCCTGATTACCCTGTGATGCCAGGCGTGCTAATCGTCGAAGCGCTGGCGCAGGTCGGTGCAGTTGCCGTATTGAAGCTGCCGGAAAACCGCGGCAAGCTCGGCTTCTTCGCCGGAATCGACAATTGCCGGTTTAAAAGACAAGTAAAACCAGGCGACCAGCTGCGGCTGGAAGTGGAAATGGTCAAGCTACGCGGACCAATCGGCAAAGGAAAAGCAGTAGCCACCGTCGATGGCGAAATAGCATGCGAAGCAGAGATAACATTTGCAATAAAATAAGCATTCAACGGACCCAATGGAGAATTGGGTTCTTTTTTTACAAAAAATTAGAAAATAAAACCTCCTTAGGAATAAAGTATTACAAATATGTATATTATGTACATAGTGTACACTATGTACATTCTGCTTCCATTTGCTATAATGAGGAGGAAAGGGAGTGATGATCATGCAAGATTTGTTATCCGCTACTGAAGTTCGCGCTGACTTTAGCCGGTTTATTGATAATGTCGTTCATGTAAAGCCACTTGCTGTAAAGCGCAATCGCGATGTATTTTGGTCCATTTCACAGCAGATTACATTAGAACTATTATCCGGCTATACTATCGCAGTCGAGTATGAGCAAGAAGAAGATGGAAGTTTCTCCGGATCTTTATTGCCATTGAATGATATCGTGTGTTATGGCGATACATTTGAACAGATGATGGAAGATGCAGCACTACAATTAATCGAGTACGCTCAAGATTACTACAAAGATTTTCCCAAATACTATAACTCCCCTAATCGAAAAGGACATTTACCATATATCCTTCACGTTCTGGCACAAGAGAATCTTGAAGGAGTAAAAGCTCTTATACGTGGCTAGTTGGAAGGAGCTACGCAAGTCCGTAGTAGGCTTCAGTTCGGACAGGTTTCCGTCATTTCCCGTAAAAGTAGTCCGAAGTAGGCCCAAGTTCGGACAGGTTTCCTCCTTTTCCCCCAAAAGTAGTCCGAAGTAGACCCAAGTTCGGACAGGTTTTCGTCCTTTTCCGTAAAAGCTGTCCGAAGTAGACCCAAGTTCGGACAGGTTTGCGCCTTTTCCGGCAAAAGTAGTCCGAAGTAGGCCCAAGTTCGGACCGATTTCCGTCTTTTCCCCCAAAAGTAGTCTGAAGTAAATAATTTTTTTTTAAGTGGGCAAGCTAACGGCAGACTTGTGCAACAGGTCTCCAAAATACCTACTCATGAAAGGGGCTTTTACTGATGAAGAAAAAGCTTTTAATGTTAATTGGTGGAACTTTGCTGTCGGCTATGTTTCTTGCTGGATGTGCGACTAATGGGGATCAAAACCCTCCACCGGATAGGAACGTCGACAATCCTGCAGACAATAATGGCAATATGAACGACAATAACGGGGTCAATAATAATGGTGTGAACGATCCGAATGTGCCCGACACTCCGGATGTCAACACGAACAATGATGGCGATATGATGAGGGACAACAATTCGCCTGGTGAAGATGCTGTAGAGGACAAAATCGATCGAAATGATAAGAACAATACGGATCAATAACAAAAAACGGGCAGGAGTGAATTCCTGTCCGTTTTATTTTTTATTTAGGAATTATTTAGGTTTAGATAACTACTTTTGGTTTTCTTAATCCAGCTTCAGCGCCTAGCCCCTCGAGTCGCTTGTCTAGCTGCGGCTCCTAACTCCTCGAGACGCTTCGTCCTGCCAATGAAGTCAAAGAACGACTTCACTGTCAGGCCCTCCAGCGCTTGTCGGAGTTGAACAGTCGCCTTCGCATTTCGAATTGTCTAGTGTCGCCTCCTAGAAACTTCAAAACTTCAACTCCACCGGAAGAAGCAAAAAACGCTTCTTCTGGTGGAGTCTCCAGTTTCTGCGTTTCTGGGCAGTCGGCTATACTTTTCGGTTTCGGTCCGCCCAATGAAGTCAAAGAACGACTTCACCGGTCGGCCCTCCGAGGCACAGGATGTGTTAGTCCCGCCAGCCACAGGACGTGGCGTTTTAGGCGGGCAGCGCTTGTCGGGGCTGTTCGAGGCGCTTACGCTTTTTATTTTTTCGTCTGTAATATCTTTGGTCTTTGAATGATTTTTTCTTTGAATTCCGTTAGCAGCTGTTCGCCGGTATATCCTTTTTCGAGCAGGTATTCGAGCAGCTTTTCTGGGTAATCGCTTTTTGGTTTTGTTAGCTTTCCTGATAAAAGGATGCTGGCATGGGTCTTTAGCTGTTTCACACTGCTCACTTTTGTCAGGAATGCGGCTGGGTCGTTTTCCCGTTTGGTGATGACGACTTGGACGATGATTTCTTTTTCCTTGTCGAGTGCATCCTGAAAATACGGGATATACTTATGGTCGGTAAAAGCCTCAACAAGCCAGGTGCCTTTGTCATCCTCTTTGTTGATGATCAGGCCGTCCTTCATTTCGATATCTACTAAAGAATCCCCATCAGCCAGCTGCATAGAAATCAGTTTGAACGTCTTCATGTCAACCACCTCCCGTAATACTTGTTCAAATTATAACACAGAGCAATTTGAAAACGAATTTGTCGAATGAAAAATTTGAAATAAAGGGAAATGAATTTTTCGTAGGGCGAGGCAAAAGCAAAACTAATAAATTCCATAAAATTCAAGGCAGTTACCGCGCATTTTTCAGAAGAAAGGACTATTTTCGACATTTTACACGCGGCTAAATAAGGAATAGTATCAGGCTATAACAAAGAAAGGAGATGAAAACGTGATCAATCAAGTTACGCTAGTAGGCAGACTGACGCGGGACCCGGACTTGAGATACACAGCTGAAGGCAAGGCGGTGTCGAATATTACGCTCGCAGTCAACCGGCATTATAAAAATGCCAGCGGCGAAATCGAAGCAGACTTCGTCCATTGTATTCTTTGGGGCAAGACGGCCGAGAACACGACAAACTACTGCAAAAAAGGCACGATTCTTGGGGTGACTGGCCGCATCCAGACAAGGCAATATGATAATCAGGACGGGAAGCGTGTCTATGTGACCGAGGTCGTGGCCGATGGAGTAAGATTTTTAAGTTCAAAACCAGCGCAGCCCGCCCAATCTGTGGCGCAAAGAGAGGAGCTTCCCTTTGCCTAATGAAACTGGCACGATCGAAGGGCTGCTGGTCAGCCTGATTAAAATGGTTGGGAAAAACAATGAGACGATCGACGAACTCAAAAGGCGTGTCCGCCAGCTCGAAGCAGCCTCCAAAGAGCAGCAGATCCATCGCGTCTACTCCTTCATTGCCGAGCCGCCGCGCCCTAATTCCAGCCGAAGAGAGTACGTCCCAAAATAATATTCCAAGGCCAAATCGAACATGATCCGCCAAGAGGACATCCAGTTGATTTCATCAAAAAGAAACCGCCGAAAATGCCCTCCAGACGAATCCATCCAGCACATCCAGAATGATCCGCCAGAACTACCCATCTAGATCCATCCAGACCCATCATCCAGAACTACCCATCCAGATTACACCAACCATAACCATCACCCAGAACTCCCAACCGAGAAAGACCGCCAAAAACAGAACGACAAAATACACAAGAAGAATTTCCTCGGTACACTTCACTAAGGATCTTCGAGAGAGAAATTCAAGAACAGAATCTCCAATCCCCCTCAAAGTAGACGCCGGCAGAGCAATAGCCGGTTTTTTTGTTGCTTAGCAGGAAATTATAAAATTATTTAGTTGTGGAGCACTATGACAAAAACACCAATTCTTGCAAGTCGTCGGTGGAGAGTTCGGTGATCCAGCTGTCGCTTTGGATGATCTGGTCGTTTAGGGTTTGCTTTTTTTCGAGCATTTCGTCGATTTTTTCTTCGAGTGTGCCGGTGCTGATTAGCTTGTGCACGTGGACGAAGCGGCTTTGGCCGATGCGGTAGGCGCGGTCGGTTGCCTGGTTTTCGACGGCTGGGTTCCACCAGCGATCATAATGGACGACGTGGTTCGCTGCGGTTAGATTGAGCCCGGTGCCGCCGGCTTTCAGCGACAGCAGGAACACAGGGAACTGGCGGTCCTGGAACTTCGTGATCAGCTCATCCCGCTTTGCTTTCGGCAGGCTGCCGTTCAGGAACGGAACGTCGATGGCGAATTTCTTTTTCAGCGCGGCCTGGATCATCTCGCCCATGTGAATATACTGGGTGAAAATGATGCAGCTTTCTTCCTGTTCGAGGACGGCGCTGACGAGATCGATCAACTTTTCCATCTTCGCCGACCGGTCGATCAGCTGCAGCGGATTTTCTTCCTTCAAATACAGGGCAGGGTGGTTGCACAGCTGCTTTAGCCTGCTTAGCATTTGCAAAATCAGCCCTTTGCGCTCGAAGCCAGACAATGTCTCGATTTTCAAGAAAGTGTCTTTGACGAGCTGCTCGTATAAGGAAGCCTGCTCAGCCGACAGCGGGCAGTATTCCTTCTGCTCTACCTTATCCGGAAGATTGAGCGCCACCTCTTCGTCCTTCTTCGTCCGCCGCAAAAGGAACGGCTTGATCAACGACTGCAGCTTGGCGATTTTTTCGGTTTGCTCTTCCTTTTCAATCGGCAAAATGAATTCTTTCTGGAATTGCCCCGAGCTGCCTAGGTAGCCGCGATTCGTAAAGTCGAAGATCGACCATAGCTCGGACAGCCGGTTTTCCATCGGCGTGCCGGTCAGGGCGATATGATGCCTGCCCTTCAGCTTGCGCACGGCACGCGACTGCTTCGTATCCGCGTTTTTAATATTCTGGGCCTCATCAATCGCAATCGCACTCCATTCGACGCTTTCGAGCACTTCAAAGTCCAAATGCGTCAGGCCAAAGGAAGTCAGCACCACATCCGCTGCCATCGCTTCTTTGGTAAAATCAGGCCCCTTCAGGCGGTTCGGCCCGTAATGCAAATGAACGCGCAAATCAGGTGAGAAGCGTTCGAGTTCCTTCTGCCAGTTGCCAAGCACCGACGTCGGGCAAATAATCAACGACGGATGTCCGTCGGTTTCCTGTTCCTTTACCGCTAAAATATAGGAGATCAGCTGAACCGTTTTTCCGAGTCCCATATCGTCGGCGAGCAAGGCGCCAAATCCGTATGTCCGCAGGAACAGCAGCCAGTTCATTCCGAGCTTTTGGTACGGGCGCAGCTCGCCGTGCAAGCCCGCAGGCACCGGGACATCCGGGATTTCCTTCGTTTCCGACAGCTGCTTGATCATCTGCTTCCAGTGGCGGTTCAGCTCAATCTGGATTTTTGCAAATGCCCGCGGATCATCCGTCTCTTCGTCCGCTTCCTCCTCGGCTGCCAGCTCCTGCTGCAGCAGATCGCGGATATGCAAGCCCTCTTTATCGGCCTTCTTCATCATTTCCTGAATCTGGTGGATGAAGCCATGATCCAGCTTAATCCAGCGGCCTCTCAAATAGACGAGCCGGCGCTTTTCATTCACCAGCCGCTGAAAATCGTCCTCGCTTAAGTCGACGCCGTTCATCGAAAAACGCCAGTCATACTCCAGCATCGCATTCAAGCCGACAAACGAACGGCGGTAGCCAGTCTGGCCCTTCATCCGTGCCTTCACCTTCAGGTTCGCGTTTTTGATCGCTTCCCACCAGGAAGGGAGGAGAATTTCAATCCCGAGCGCAATCAGCGTCTCGCTCGCTTCCGTTAAAAACATCCACGCTTCCTCTTCGGTAAGGAGCGACTTCAAACGGCCGTCTACTTCAAGCTGTGGAAAAATGGCCGCCAGCCGCTTTTCTTCCTCGTCCACGCGATCGCTAAACGCTTCCCAGCCTGCAGGATAGCTTGCGTAGTCATCAGCTGCGATCAGCATCGGCTCGTCTTTTCCACGCAAAAATAACGTAAGACTCCAAGCGCCAAAATCATCGGGTGGCTCCTCGAGCCGCAGCCCGATCGCAAACGGCGCCGGATTTTCCTTGAGGCCAATCCACTCCAGCCAGCGGTCCTCGGTAAAAAACGCTGCCAGTTGCGTTGCCGTCAGCTGCTGGTTCCGCAGCACATCGAGCTTGTCGCCAAGCAAGTATTTCATCGTTTCATTTTCATGAAAATAAGACTCGAGCCCATGATGAAACAGCTCGGCGACGAACTCGCGCACGAGCAGCTGTCGATCGTTGATCACCAGCTGCTCTTCCCAGAACGGCTGATGAAACTCATCGAGCACGCTCTCGGGCAGCTTCCAGTGAAACTTCTCGCCATCCAGCTCGCTGAAATCGGGATGCCATTCCTTCGCCAAGATCGCATCGTAAATCGCATGGGCCGTCGACAGGCAAATATCGCCAGCGGCATCCCACTCCCACTCCACAAGCCGGTTGAAGCTCTCCTTGCCGAACAGCGTCACCAGCTCCCAGGCGCTTACGATCACTCCTTGAGAAACGCCCCATTTGTCTTCGTCCAGCATCGTCCCGTAGTAACTTTCCTTATGCCGGAAAAACAGCAGCTTTTTCCATTTATATGTCTCCAGCTCTACGCCATTGAGATCCTCGCCAGTTAAAAAATAACGCCCATCTGCAATCGGGATCACATCGATATGAATCTGCTTGATTTCCATCGTAAACTCCACCTCCCGGAACATCCCCTGCCGTTCCGCTATCGTACTATTTCCGTCATTCCTGTATCAGCTTGCTCCGCTTACACTCCTCGTGAAAGGCACGAAGTCGTTTCGTCTTCACGAGCAGCTTCGCGAAAAATGCTTCCCATTCCGGTGTCCGCTTCAGCTTTTTATAAACAGTCCGCAGTTTTTTCAGGATTCGTACCGCCTGCTTGTAGCTAGTGCGGTTTTTCATCTCGATTAAATCGGCGGCCATTTGGTGGTAGAGCGGAAGCAACACTTCTGGAGCTTCTTTTTGCAAAATCTTCAGCTGTTCACTGGAAATCCCATAATCTTCAAAGCCAAAATAGGACTGCAATTCGCTCCACTGCTGAAAGTGTTTTTTTTCAAATAAGGTTTGTTCGTATTGGTAAAAGCTATAAGGCATCGACTGAGCCAGCGCCCGGTCATACAGCTCGCCGCGGCCTAGTTCGCGGGTAAATGTCCGAATCAGATTCAACGCATACTGCGTGAATTTTTTACAGGAATAATAATCGCCCAAGTGCAGTAAATAATTCCGCAGCTGCTGGACGAGGTATTCAATGAACGGCGCCATTCGGTTCCACTCGCGCTGGGCATGAAAGCCATCCAGCCAGTAAAACAAATAAGGAAGGGAGCGGACCGGAAGCGCAGTGAACCGCTTCAAGGCATCTCCGTCCTGCTTGGATAATAGCAGCTGGTGGATCAAGGCAACTTCCTCGATTTCATCGCGCTTGCCATCGCCAAACGCTTCCAGCCGTGCTAACTCCGCCTTGCGCCAGGCATTGTCGCGAAAAAGTTTATCCCACAGCAGCCGGTATAAATCAATGCGCTCATAGCTCAATGGAATCGCCGGCACCGTCAAGTGGACCGAATCGTCCTTCAGACGCTCGAGAACAGCATCAAAAGAAAACGGCATCGTCCCGCTGGCGATTCGTTCGATTAGTTTCTCGGCATCATGGTACAAATCCTCAAACAGCGGCCAGTAATACCGTTTTATCGTCGCTTCCTGATCGTGGCCCGCATCAACAGCGAGATCGGTGAGCAAACGGAAGGAATGCAATGTCGCTGCAAGCAGATAGAGAGGTCTCCAGCCAGCCTCCACCGGGGCATAAGTCTCCATGCGCATGGCATAGGGGCGAAACAACCCGGAGACAAAATGGGCGTGCGGCTTCCCTTGGGCAAGGACGATTTTCGCGAAATTTTCCTGGAAAAAATCAACCCAGCGATCATAATCAAGCCCTGGATGCTGGTTGTTTTTCACGAGATCCTTCGCGCGCTTCAGCCCCCATTTTTCGGCATTGATCTGTTCGATCGCCGGCTGGCGCCAGTTCGCCACCCAATCGGAGACGCTCGCGACGTCGCTGTAAGCCTGGAAAAAAGCCGCGAGCCGATGGCGGCAAAACGATCCAGAAGGGCAGGTGCAGCTGCTTTCCTGCGGATCATCCACATTTAGAAACACACGAACCGGTGTCACGTCCTGGACCGTTGCCCAGATCGAGTTCACCATGTATTTTAAGTGGTGGACCGCCCCTTGATGGTAGAGCATCAGCCCTTTCTGCACAAGGCGCACATCCTCCTGCTCCTCTGGCTTTAGGATCGTATTCAGTTTTGCACCAGCTTCTTTAAAAATCAGTGCCTGGTTTTCCGGTATGACAGCCACAGCATTTCCCCCGTTCCCCCAACAATTTTGCAAATAACCGATGATTCGACAAAAAGCACGGATACTCTTTTATATACTAGTAAGAAAAAAACATATTCTCTTATTATACCCAAAAAATAGTGATTCGAGGAGGGGGGAATGGAGATGAAACGAAATTCCGGGACTTATCGTCTAACTTTTGTAGCGGAAATGGTTTTTCGTTTCCTATTGGCAGCGATTCCGCTAATATAGAAGGCAGACAAGCTACGACAATCTGGGGGCATAGAGATGGAGAATCGAATCGAAGTATTTCGCGGACTGTTACACTACCGCTACTATACGTATAAACTAAGAGATGCAGAACGGTTTCCGGGTGTGTGGAAAAAAACGATTGTATGGATATTGCTGAGCGGGCTGATCTTCGGGTTTAGCGCTTATTACGGGGTCGACTCCGAGTATCTTTCCAGAAAGCTTGCGGCGATTCCGCGGGCAGAATATGAAATGACGAAATTATTATTCCTGGCAGGGCAAATTCTTCAGGGACTGTTTTTCGGTGCGACGATGCTGTTTTTGCCTGCGCTGTTTTTCTGGGCGGTGACCGATTTGGAGTACAAGCGACTGCTGGTGATCCAGCTGTTCACGATGCCAATCCTGCTTTTGGAAAAGCTGTTGCTCGTGCCGCTGGCGATCTATCTAGGGCTGACAAAGATCAGCTCCCCGTTCTCATTAGGGATCATCACACAATACATAACCGAAAATGGCTGGCTCATCTATTTTTTTGCCAATCTATCGATCTTTAAAATCTGGACTATTTTTCTAGAATACAAATATGTAACGGCAATGACCGACAAAAATCCGAAGCTGATCCTGCTGATGGTGATTGCGATTCAGCTTGTTATCTGGCTTTTTGTGGCGCTTCTTTCATTCATTCGAATGGAAAATATCCTTTAAGGGGGAATACGGATGAAAAAGCAGACAGCCATCCTGGTGACCGCCGGAATGCTAGTTGGAGCGGGCAATCTCTATCTTGCCCTCAAGGAGGACAGCAAAGCGGTGCGCTCCTCCTATATCGAGAACTGGGCGGAAATCGGCAAGCAGACGTTGACGGAAACGCTCCATGCCGAAGGGGTCGTCACACCCGAGACGGAGCATCACGTCTATTATGATCCTAAATCAACTGAGTTCAAAGGCTTCCTCGTAAAAGAAGGCGACGAGGTACAGGCAGGAACGCCGCTTTTTGACTATTCCTCCGCTGCGATCGACGACGAGCTGGCGAGGCTCGAGGCGGAGACGGACAAGCTCGAAACAGAGGCGAGATTGCTGGAGGAGCAAATTCAACAGCTTGCCTATCTGCAATCCGTTTCGGATGCGACGACGGACGATTCACTGCCGGTTGCCGGCGACGGAATCACAGTCGATACGACCAATGATTTGCTCGCCGTCTCGATCGAGAAGGAAATGTATGACAAACAATTGGAAAAAAGCCGCGTCGAAGCAGAAATCGACCAGTACAAGCAGCAGATCGCTGCCTATGATAGCAGTGGCAAGCTTGAAGCAAGCAGCGAGGTTGCCGGCTCGGTAAAAGACATTCACTATGACTTGAATAATCCAATCATGACGATTATATCCGCGACGCCAAAGGTCGAAGGAATGTTTTCCGAAAGAGATTTGAATAAGGTTGAGGAAGGGATGGACGCCTATGTGAAAGCGGATTTGCTCAAAGGCGCAATCGGCGGCACCGTTACGAAAATTGCCACCCATCCTGAATCTGACCCTGCGGTATACAAGGAAAGCCAGTTTCCGTTTGAAATTCAGCTTGAGCTGAAAGACGAAACAATCGTCCACGGCACCCATGTCGATGTCTCCGTCGTCACCAACCAGGTCGTTAATGCGGCAGTCGTTCCGCAGACGGCGATCTCAAAAGGCAAGATCTATGTATTGAACGAAAACGGGAAGGTCGAACCACGCAGCATTACCAAGGGATTAGCAGTTGGCGGGATGACGGAAGTGAAGCAGGGAGCCAAGCCGGGGGAACTGTTTGTTCGCGAACCGGAAGATGTTCAGCAAGCAAATAGTCCATTTTTCAGCAAGCTGAAGCTCAGTTCCTTGCGCAAAAACACATTCGAGGAAGCAGGAAATCGCCAGCTGTTCAAGCAAATCCTCGTCGGATTTTTCAAATAAGGCTAGCGAAAATTGCCTGCAGGGGTTTTGCCTGGTTGGGACGGTGGTAGATAGAAGACAGATTGGCCGTTTTCCGTAGGCGAACGGAATCACCGACCGCGTCCGGTTTGCATAAAGTAAATTGAAAGCTAGCAAAAGGAATCGCGGCAGCCAGCATAGAGGGACTCATCCAAGCAAACAAGGCGAGCGATCATAGCGATTTTAGTTGGGAAACTATTTACAATTTTTTGCTAGAATGGTAAAATCATTGTAGAAGCAATGGAGGCTTAATAATGGATACTCAAGAAAGACCGGCAGAATGGAATCAAGAGCTTTTTTACGATGTCATGAAAAGGGCGTTTGAAAAAGGCACGAATAGCAAGGAAATAACAATTCAAAAGTTAATCGAGGATTTAATTTTTGATTTAAAGGCGATTCATGAATAACAAAAGGGTGACTCGGAAAGCCGAGTCACCCTTTTGTTGTTTAGGTAGATTGCTAGTTGGCGATGAAATAGTCGATCAGGTAATCCGCCCAAAGCTTATGGCCGGCTTCGTTTGGAAAGCTTGGATCCCCGCCTGCAAGAAGCTGCAGCCGCTCTGCTTCTGATTCCGGCCATGCCTGCCAGTGGTCCAAATAGTCCAGCCCGTTCGCGTCCGCATACGCTTTAAGTGCCTCGACTTGTAGCGGGTAAAACCGGGCATTCGATAGCGGATTCGCCGGCTGAAGCAGCACGACTGCATCGGGCTTCGCTGTATGGATCGCGGCGATGATCAGCGAATAATGCTCCGCTGCCTGGTCATTGTCGACTTCGCCGTTATTCATCAAGATGAACGGCTCGAGCAACACGAGGTCCGCTTGTTCGGCAGCCAATTCGGCTTGCTTGTTTGCCTGGATGAATTCCAGCGAGGTACTATCATAGCTTTTGACGCTAACGTCGACGGCATCGCCATACGTTTGATCCAGTTCCGTTGCCAACAAGTTGGCCCAGCCGGTGTCGTTCTCCCCTAACGCTTTTGAGCCAGCAAGGAGGATTTTAAAGCTGCGTTCTTCGGCAACCGTGCGTTTAAAAAGCGTTTGCGCCGCTTCCGGCCAATTTCTTGTATAGGCAGACAGATCCTGCTCGTGATCCGGCAGCTGCTCTGTCGTTCCCGCAGTCGACACAGTCGCCCTTGTCGCCCCTGTCGCCGGATCGCTTTTTACTAGCACCTTCTCTTTCCATTGTTGATTTCCTAGCCACAAAACTGCCGCACAGGCGATCGCAAGAATAACAATGCTCCACTGTTTCATTTCGCCGCTTCGTCCCCCTTCAAAGGTAATGTGTAATATATCCCATTTTAAAAAATCCCAAAAAAAATACAGCTTAAAAATTGCAAAGATGATAGAATGAGGAAAGATTACAATTTCATTAAGATTATGACAAGAATCGCCAGTGAACACAAGAGTTTATGCTATAATAACAGAGGATTTTCACTTTTTTGACAGGTTCAGGAGGGCAAAATGGAAGAGACGATTAGTTTGAAAGAGTTATTTGAAACGCTGAGGAAACGAATCCTCCTCATTCTGGCAATTACTTTCACCGCAGTAACGGTAAGCGGGATTGTCAGTTTTTTCTTTTTAACCCCGATTTATCAAGCATCAACGCAAATTCTCATTAATAAATCAAATATGGACCAGGGGAATTACAGCTACAACCCTCAAGAGCTTCAGGCAAGCCTGCAGCTGATTAACACATACAATGTCATCATCAAAAGCCCGGCGATTTTGGATCTCGTTATTGACGAAATGAATTTGGACATGACGTCTGCGCAATTAAGCTCCAAGATCACCGTCGGCAGCGAAAACGACTCGCAGGTGATGAATGTTTCCGTCCAAGATGAAGATGCAAACCGGGCGGCAGCGATTGCCAACACGATTGCGAAAGTTTTCAAATCCGAAAACATCATGAAGGCCGATAATATTAATATTTTGGCAAAAGCAGAAGTAGCCGAGGGCCAGGCTCCGATCAAGCCGCAGCCGACGCTCAATATTGCGATCGCGATGGTAGTCGGCCTGATGGTTGGTGTTGGACTCGCCTTCCTGCTGGAATACTTGGATAATACCGTCAAAAATGAACAAGATGTCGAAAAGAATCTCGGACTGCCGATCCTTGGGGTCATCTCCGTCATTGAGGAATCCAAGCTCGAAGAAATAACGAGACGGCGTACCGACCGAAAAACAAGAACAAGAGGTGAGTCAATTGGCTCTTAACAACAAGATGAAAAAAGCAATGGCTAGCACGAAGCGAATGCTCGTCACCTTTTTGGATCCGAAGTCGCCGATTTCGGAGCAGTATCGGACGATCCGAACGAATATTGAATTTTCGTCAATCGATGAAGACATGCAGGCGATCATGGTGACCTCTTCTGGCCCTGCTGAGGGAAAGTCGACGACAGCAGCGAACCTCGCAGTCGTGTTCGCCCAGCAGGAAAAGCAAGTGCTGCTCGTCGACGCCGACTTAAGAAAACCAACCGTTCACTATACATTCAATCTCACGAATACATTTGGGCTGACTTCGGTATTGTCGAAGCAAATGCAATTGGTCGAGGCAGTCGACGATTCGGAAATTGACAATCTCGGCATCTTGACAAGCGGGCCGATTCCGCCGAATCCAGCCGAGCTGCTCGGCTCAAAGGCGATGAACCAATTCCTCGTAGAGGCGAGAGAGCATTTCGACGTGATTATTTTTGATACACCGCCTGTGCTTGCGGTAACCGATGCACAAGTGCTGGCCAATAAATGCGATGGCTCGATTCTGGTTGTCTACAGCAGAAGGACAGAGATGGACGGAGCCATAAAAGGAAAAGAGCTTTTGGAAAATACGAAAAGCAAATTGCTCGGCGTCGTCTTAAATCACAAAAAGCTGCAAAGCTCCGACTACTATTACTATTATGGAAACAAATAACAAGGATTCGACAAAAACCGGCAAAATACACCCGTTTCTTATTCGTTTTTTCCGTGGTACTATTAGAAAAGTACTAGAAATGTGACAAAATTATGGAAATGAGGGGACGCAATGGTTGATTTGCATTGTCATATACTAGCAGGAATCGACGATGGGGCGCAAACGATGGCAGACAGCGTCGACATGGCCCGCGCTGCGGTGGATGAAGGAATCGACACAATCATTGCGACACCCCATCATAAAAATGGCCGCTACGAAAATAGCAAACAAGCAATCATCGAAAAGACGGATGAACTGAATGCCGTTTTAAAAACCGAGGGAATTCCGCTCCACATCCTCCCCGGCCAGGAGCCAGCGATCCATGGAGAGCTGGTAACTGGGATGACGCTCGGGGAAGTCAGCACGCTGAACTTTAGCCGCTATCTTTTCATCGAGCTGCCGGCCGGCCATGTGCCGAGGTACACCGATCAGCTTCTCTATGATGTCCAGGTCAACGGAAAGATCCCGGTCATCGTCCATCCGGAACGAAACCAGGAAATCATCGAGCGACCCGACATCCTTTATCAGCTGATTAAGAATGGAGCGCTATCGCAATTAACGGCGGCGAGTGTGTGCGGCCGGTTCGGAAAAAGGGTGAAAACCTTCTCCGAGCAGCTGATCGAAGCAAACCTGGCTCATTTTATTGCCTCTGATGCCCACAACACAAACAAACGCGCCTTTTATATGACGGAGGCCTATCACGATATCGATACCCGCTACGGCGTGGATATGGTTTATTTTTTCAGAGAAAATGCCGAGCTGCTCGTAATGGACAAAAATGTCTACAAGGAAGTGCCACAGCACATCAAAAAGAAAAAATTCCTTGGACTCTTCTGATGCCAACATGACTTTAGCCTATTACTTTGTCAGTTAGACCTGACCGGCGATGCCTCCTGCCCGTTACACATGGAGGCACTCGATCATGCTGTGGGATGCTTCTATAAGCAGTCCTTAGACACGGGAGTTGTCGATAGCATGATGTGAGGACGGGTTGGATGCCCGATTTATTTTATTTTTTCTTAAGCTAACTATCTAATGAAAGCCCATGGTCTTTGGTACGTGGGTTTTCATTAGGTAGTTATTTTTTTAAGCCCAAAATTATTATCTGAAAATAATTCGGGTTAGTTTACTTTACTAGGGGGAATTCAATGAGCTACCACAAACGCTTGCTGTTGCTTGCCGGAATTGATTCACTGATCGTGTTTGCCGCAGTCTACTTAAGTTACATACCACTGCATCCATCCCTTCAAACAGTACAATACGAAAAGATTGTTACGAGTACGCTCGTGCTGTTGTTTTGCCATCATCTATTCGCGTCGATGTTCTTGCTGTACAATAAAGCATGGGAATACGCCAGCGTCGGCGAGCTGATCGGCATCACGAAATCAGTGACGCTGTCGGTGTTAATGCTGACCTTATTCCAATACATCATGAGCTACGAAGTATACGGGCGCGTGCTCTTCAGCATCTGGACATTGCTTGTGTTGCTGATCGGCGGCAGCCGCTTCTGGTGGCGAATTACCCGCGACCGGTTCATAAAAGCGAAGAAAAACATGACGAATGTTTTGATCATCGGTGCTGGACAAGCCGGCACGGTGGTGGCAAGGCAGCTGAAGAACAACCGCGATTTAGGGCTGCTGCCAGCAGCGTTCATTGATGACGATCCGAAAAAATACAAACTGCAAATCCTCGGCATCCCGGTAGCTGGTACGAGCAAGGATATTGCCACAGTGATCGAGAAATATGCAATTGATAAAATGGTGATTGCGATTCCGTCGCTGCAAAAGCAAGAACTTGCGGCGATCATCGCAGAGTGTTCCAAGACGAAGATCAAGCCGCAGATTATGCCGAAGCTCGAAGACATCATGATGGGCAAAGTAGCAGTCAGCAGCTTCCGCGATGTCGAAGTCGAGGATTTATTAGGCCGCGATCCGATCAAGCTCGATATCGAGGGGATATCGGAATATGTCTCTGGAAAAACGGTGCTCGTAACAGGAGCAGGCGGGTCAATTGGCTCGGAGATTTGCCGGCAAATTTGCAAGTTTGATCCGGAAAAATTGGTGCTCGTTGGCCACGGAGAGAACAGCATTTATACGATTGACATGGAATTAAGAAACCAGTACGGCAAACAGATAGAAATTGTCCCGGTTATTGGGGATGTACAAGACCGGGAGCGGATGTTTGAGGTAATCGAAGAACATGCACCGGATGTAGTGTATCACGCAGCCGCTCACAAGCATGTTCCTTTAATGGAATACAATCCGCGTGAAGCAGTGAAAAATAATGTGTTTGGAACAAAGAACGTCGCCGAAGCAGCAGACACATTTGGCGTCGGAACTTTCGTGCTAGTATCGACTGATAAAGCGGTGAACCCAACGAATGTAATGGGCTCGACAAAACGAATTGCCGAGATGATTATCCAGAAGCTAGATCAAGCCAGTGAAACAAAGTTTGTCGCCGTACGATTTGGCAATGTACTCGGCAGCAGAGGCAGTGTCATCCCGCTGTTTAAAAAGCAAATCCAAGCCGGCGGACCGCTGACAGTGACACATCCAGATATGACAAGGTATTTTATGACGATACCAGAAGCTTCCAGGCTTGTGATTCAAGCCGGGTCATTGGCACGCGGCGGAGAAATCTTTGTGCTTGATATGGGCGAGCCAGTGAAAATCGTCGATCTAGCCAGGAATCTTATCACTCTTTCAGGATATACGACAGACGAAATTGGGATTCGTTTTTCGGGGCTGCGTCCTGGGGAGAAGATGTTTGAGGAGCTGCTGAATGAGAAGGAGATTCATCCTGAGCCGATTTATCCGAAGATCTTTATTGGCAGGGCTGTTTTGGAGCAGGAGCAAGAAGTAGAGTTCCTGTTGCAACAATTTGAACACTTCAGTACAACCCAGCTGAAAGAGTATGTGATCAACCTCGCCAATCGGAAGAAGAATCGGGTGTTTTTGGTGGCGAAGTAGTGGGGGGGTTGGCTGTTTTATTTGGGGATTGATTTTTTATAACAAAACCTTCGGTTTTTTATTGGATAGTTCTTTAGCGAAAACCTTTCGGTTTTCTGTGGTGAGGAACAGTTTGTATGTATATGTATAAATACGAAAACCTTTCGGTTTTCAGGGAACTGTTTTTTTGAGTAAAACCTTCGGTTTTTTTAATTTGATAGATTTTTTTAGGGAAACCTTGCGGTTTTCAAGGAACTATTTTTTAGAGCAAAACCTTCGGTTTTAAAGGTGAGGAACAGTGTGTATGAATAGTAATGAAAACCTTTCGGTTTTCAGGGAACAATTGATTTTTTGGAGCTGATTTTTAAAACAAAACCTTCGGTTTTGAAGTTCAAGCTTAATGAAGAAAGGGGAGTTTTTAGTGAAGAAGGTGCGGAAAGCAATTATTCCGGCAGCGGGATTAGGTACTAGGTTCTTGCCGGCTACTAAGGCGATGCCAAAGGAAATGTTGCCAATTGTTGATAAGCCGACGATCCAATACATAGTGGAAGAGGCGATTGCTTCTGGGATTGAGGATATTATCATTGTGACTGGTAAAGGGAAGCGGGCGATTGAGGATCACTTTGATATTGCGCATGAGCTTGAGCAGAATTTGATGGATAGGGGTAAATTGGATTTGCTGGAGAAGGTGCGGTATTCTACGAATCTTGCTGATATTCATTATATTCGTCAGAAGGAACCGAAGGGTTTGGGGCATGCTGTTTGGGCTGCGCGTAATTTTATTGGGGATGAGCCGTTTGCGGTTTTGCTTGGTGATGATATTGTGCAAAGTGAAACACCGTGTCTGCGTCAGCTTATGGATCAGTTTGACCAGACTCATTCTTCGATAATCGGAGTGCAGCCGGTTCCGGATGATGAAACTTATCGGTATGGGATTGTGGAGCCTTCGGTTCAGAGTGGGAGGAGGTATCAGGTTGAGAATTTTGTGGAAAAGCCTGCTCCTGGGACGGCGCCGTCGAATTTAGCGATTATGGGTAGGTATATTCTTACGCCGGAGATTTTTATGTTTTTGGATGAGATGGAGACGGGTGCTGGTGGTGAGATTCAGTTGACGGATGCGATTCAGAAGTTGAATCAGATTCAAAGGGTGTTTGCGTATGATTTTGAGGGTAAGCGGTATGATGTTGGGGAGAAGTTTGGGTTTGTGACGACGACGATTGAGTTTGCTTTGCAGAATGAGGAGTTAAGAGGGGATTTGCTTGAGTATCTTGTTGAGGTTGTTGGGAGGGAGAAGAGGAAGGGGGAGTGATTGTGATTGTGGGGGTTTTTTTAGCTTAGGCCTTGCGGCCTTTTCTTGTAATATCAGAATTTATATGTTGACCCTTTTTTTGGGGGTTGTGAGGGGGATATGGGTGGGGGTTTTTGGCCCAGGCCTTGCGGCCTCTTTTTTTGGTTTGGATGGATGATTGATGTGGATGGAGATATTTTTTCAGGCCTTTCGGCCTTTTTTGTTGAATGATGAGTTAAGGGAAACTTCTGGGATTTGCTTCGTAGAGATTATTGAGATTCTATGAAGGGGTGTTTTTATGGGGGATTCGGAAGGTTATACTTTGGTTGAATTGTTGGCTGTTATTGTTATTCTTGGTATTTTGGCTGGGATTGCTGTTCCAGTTTATGGTCATTTGATTGATGGGTATAAAGAGGATTTGTGTGAGGTTAATCGGGTGGAGATGGCTAGGGTGTATGGTGATTATTTGGATATTGAGCAGGTTGATCATAGTGCAGCGGTTTTTGTCGAGTTTGCTAACACGCGGATAGATGGTGAGGTTTGTCCGGTTGGTGGGGAGCTTTCTTTTGTTGATGGGGTTGTTGAGTGTAGTGTGCATGGGGATGAGAAGGGTGGAGCTAATGATGGTGGTGGGGTTCCGTTTCTTTGAGGGTTTGTAGGGAGCTGGTTTTGTGTTTTTGGGTGGGGGAGGGAGGAGATTGAGTTATTTGTCGGGTGGGCCTTTCGGCCCTTTTTTGGAGGATTGGATTGAATGATTAGGGGGAACTGACTATCGTGCTTAGATAACCTGCTGAAAACCTTGCAGGATAAGGGTTTGGGACGTTTTTAGTGAGATTTATAGATTGATTGAATGGTATATATAATAGAAAGAAACTCGGTTTAGAGTGGTTGAACAGTGAATATCTATTTCGTATTTGCTTGGTAGATTGAATAGATATTACGAGGTGAGTATTAATTATAGATGGATTTAGTAGGTTAGTAGTTGGTTGGAAGAACTTATTCCAATTAAGTCCTAACAAACTAAATAACTATTAAATGCTTTAAACAAAACTTAAATAAAGCGAGGAATATTATAATGATTGATACTGAATTAAGAAATATACCATTCTCTCCGCCGGATATTACAGATGCTGAGATTGAAGAAGTAATAAAAGCTATGAGATCTGGTTGGATTACAACTGGACCTAGAACTAAAGAGTTGGAACAAAGAATTGCTGAATATATAGGTGTAAACAAAGCTGTCTGCTTAAATTCTGCAACTGCAGCTATGGAGCTTACCCTTCGTATTTTAGGTATTGGACCTGGCGATGAAGTCATCACTTCCGCATACACTTATACAGCATCTGCCTCTGTTATAGAGCATGTTGGAGCAAAAATAGTATTGGTTGATACTGCACCAAACTCTTTTGAAATGGATTACTCTAAACTAGCGGGTGCAGTAACAGAAAAGACTAAAGCGATCATACCTGTAGATATCGCAGGAAAGATGTGTGACTACGATACTATCTTTGAAATAGTAGAAAGTAAAAAAGATCTATTCAAGCCTAACAATGAACTTCAGTGGTTATTTAATAGAGTAATTGTTATGACGGATGCCGCTCATGCTTTTGGTGCTGAGAGAAAAGGAATGAAATGTGGGCAAGTTGCTGATTTTACTTGCTACTCTTTCCATGCCGTTAAGAATTTTACAACGGCTGAAGGTGGAGCTGTTGTGTGGAGTAATGATCATGGTTTAGATGATGAATGGCTTTATAAGCAGTTCATGCTGTATAGCCTTCATGGTCAATCAAAAGATGCACTTGCCAAAACTCAAAAAGGTGCATGGGAATATGACATTGTCTACCCAGCCTATAAGTGTAATATGACTGATATTATGGCCAGCATTGGCTTGGTTCAGTTAGATAGGTATGAAGGACTGTTGGAAAGACGCAGGGAAATTATTGAGATGTATGATAAAGCGCTCATACCTTTGAGAGTTCAAAGTTTACAGCATTATGGAGAAAGTTTTGCTTCTTCAGGCCACCTATATTTAGCAAGGATACCTGGAATTAATGAAGAACAAAGAAATGAAATAATTGTAAAGATGGCTGAAGCCGGAGTTGCATGTAACGTTCACTATAAGCCTTTGCCTATGTTTACGGCTTATAAAAATTTAGGGTTTGATATCAAGGATTATCCGAATGCTTATAAACAGTATGCTAATGAAATTACGCTTCCACTTCATACTTTGTTGAGTGATGAAGATGTAAACTTCGTGGTTGGTAATTTGAAAAAAGTAATAAATGAAGTTTAAGGTGGGTTACAAGATGTATAAGAATTTTTTAAAAAGAGTATTTGATTTAATACTAGCTTTAGTAGCTCTACCATTTTGGTTTATTATTTTAGTGATTATAGGGACGATTATTTACTTTCAGGATAAAGGGTCAATTTTTTACAATGCACCCCGCCTTGGTAAGGATGGAAAAGTATTTAAAATGTATAAGTTTCGCTCTATGAAAATGAATGCTCCCGATCTTAGAAATGAAGATGGATCAACTTTTAATGCGGAAGATGATCCTAGATTAACTAAGATTGGAAAGTTTATACGTAAAACAAGCCTTGATGAAACACCACAGCTTTTAAATATTATCAAGGGTGATATGAGTATTATTGGTCCTAGACCTGACCTACCAGAACATCATCAATTATATGAGGGTAAAGAGGAAAGAAAGGTTGAAATTAGACCGGGTGTTACAGGATATAATCAAGCATACTTTAGAAACACTGTTCCTTGGAAAGAAAGAATTCAAAATGACATTTACTACATCGATCACCTTTCTTGGTGGCTTGATATTAAGATATTTATCAAAACAGCTATGTCGGTGTTGAAACGTGAAGATGTATTTGTAACCGAAAAGAGTACTAATTCAAACAAAAATACAGGTGTAGGAATGTAAGGGGTGAATTTTTTATGGGAAATCTCGAACATGCAGTGACCTTTAATGAATTAAAGTGGGATACAGACTATTTTGGTGTTAATAGTGCCAAAGCTATATTGAATAGATCTCTTACATTGAATGAATGGGATGAACTAAAGAATAGATTTAAAGGTTATCAGTTTATATCAATCATGAATCAAAACTCTGAACCTGTTAATGCACGGTTGATTGGAGAGGATACTTCAGCGTTTTTAGTAGATGTGAATATTCAGTTTGTAAAGAAACTAATAGAACCATATTTGATGCCTAATAATGTCACAATTCATCAGTCGTTAGAGAGAAATGATAGAATCATTGAAATGGCGGATTTTCAAATTTCAAAGTTTACAGAGGATCTTGAATTAGCTAAACGTGGTGGCAATCATGTTTATCATCAATGGCTTATTAATGCTTTTGGAAAGCCAGATAAGTTTTATGCGTTATCTAAAAATGTAATGGGCGATATAAATGGTTTTCTATTGTTCTCCTATTCAGATAATGCATGTGTAATTGAGCTAATTGCTGTGTCACAAAATGAAACAAAGGGTGGCATTGGTACTAGCTTATTTAAAGCAGTAGAATATGCAGCACATCAAGATGGTTTTAACGAAATTAAAGTTGGTACTCAGGTTCGTAACTCGGGTGCAATTAACTATTATCATAAAGTTGGTTGTAAACAGGTAGAGTGTCATCAAGTTTATCATTTGTGGAATTTGTAGGTAAATTTTATTCAGTAAAATTGAGAAGTGGTGAAAATATGAAAAAAGTTCTTGTTATAGCGCAGTTCACACAATTACCGGGAGAAACAGGTAATAATAGAAGTAGGTTTAAATTGATTTGTGAGATGCTTGCAAAAGAAGGCTATGATGTAACAATAATAACAAGTAAATTTAGAGAATTGGATAGAACCTTTAGAAAAGAAAATGAGTTATATAATAGTGCCCCATATAAGATAGTAACCCTAGATGAAGTTGGGTATTATAAAAATATAAGTTTTAAACGTATTTATAGTATGTGGTCGTTTACTTGGAGTTTGAAGAACTTCTTGAAAAATACTAATGAAGATTATAATTTAGTTTATGCATGTGTCCCTGGGTTAGATAGTGCGTTGATTGCTGGTAAATACGCTAACAGGAAGAATATCCCATTTGTAATAGATGTTCAGGATGTCTGGCCAGAAGTTATGTATGATCTAGTTTTAGATGTACCAATAATAAGTAATATATTATTTTCGCCTTTACAATTAATGGCTAATAAGGTGTATGCAATGGCGGACGGAATTATGGCAGTGTCTAAAACTTATTTAGAAATTGCTGAGAGAAAAAATAGGAAAAGCGGAATAAAAGATTATGTATTTATTGGTACAGATATAGAGGAGTTCGAACTAAGTGTTAATGAGAATATAAACGTTGTCGATAAACCGTCTGATGAGTTTTGGATTGCGTATATTGGATCCCTAGGACATAGTTATGACATATATACGTTCATAGAGGGAGCTAAGAAGGCAAGTGAAAAAGGAATAAATGTTAGGCCGATTATACTAGGAAGTGGGCCCTTAGAGAAGAATTTTAAGGAGTTTGCAAAGAGAATTGGAAGCAATGCCTATTTCACAGGTTGGGTTGATCATGCAATGATGGGGAGTTATTTGAAAAAGTCAGATGCTGTAATCAATGCAATTAAAAGAAAAGCACCTCAAAGTATAACTAACAAAGTAGGAGATTATCTATCTTCAGGTAGACCGATGTTAAATGGTAGTTTGAATTTAGAGTTTTTAGAGTTGCTAAATGACTATAAATTTGGGTTCAATTACGAACCAGAAAGTTCCGAAAGTTTATATCTGGCTATTGAAAAAATCTATAGATTAAGTAAAAAGGAAAGAGAACAGATGGGGAGTAATGCTAGAAGGCTTGCAGAGGAGAAGTTTGACCGTAAAAAAACTTATCCTAAGATAATTAAAATGACAGAAAAGCTAGTAGAAAAGTCGTATTAATGATTTGAATAAATTTATTTATTATGTTTTGTTATCAAAAGATGGAAACTCTGCATAAAAAGTAACCTAATAATGCAAGTCGTGTTTAGCAAATTGTACCGTTGAATTCAATCCAGAAAATACTTAAATATATTTAGGGAAGGTTAGTTATATTGAGTAAAATAATTAGAGTACTACAATTACCTAATACGCTATCAAAAAAAAGTGGAATAATGAGTTTTATTATGAATTATTATAGATTTATTGATAAAGAGAAAATACAATTTGATTTTTTGTGTTTTGATTCAAATGAGGAAACCTATGAACAAGAAATAATTAGTTTAGGGGGAAGAGTTTATAAATTCGATAAGAATTTATAATATAATCCTTATAAATTAATAAAAGAACTAAAAAGATTTTTCAATGATCATCATGAAGAATATAAAATTATTCATTATCATGCAATATCAATTTGGTATTTAGTTCTTGGGATTTCCGAGCAATTTGGAATTAAGTTCAGAATTGCTCATAGTCATGCAACTAAATATTCTGATAAAAATTTTAATGCATTACGAAATAGGATATTATGCTTACCGCTGAAAAAAAATACTAACGTATATTTTGCATGTTCTAAAGCAGCGGGGGAATTTCTTTTTGGAAGAAAATATGTTCAACAAGGAAAAGTTAAAATAATTAATAATGCTATAGATGCCAATAAATATAGCTTTAACGAACAAATAAGAATTAGATTGCGAAAATCTCTAAATATTGAAGATATGTTTGTTATGGGGCATATCGGTCGGTTTAATGCCCAAAAGAATCATGGATTCTTAATTGATATTTTTATGGAAGTTCTAAAAGAAAAACCTAATAGCGTGCTTTTGTTAATTGGAACCGGACCATTAGAAGATGATATTAAAAAGAAAATAGAAATAAAAAATATTAAGGAGAAGGTCTTTATTCTAGGTCAAAGAGATGATGTAAATGATCTTTTACAGGTTATGGATATTTTTGTATTACCTTCGCTGTTTGAGGGACTAGGAATAGTTTTGATAGAGGCTCAAGCAACTGGATTATACTGTGTTACTTCGGATGTTGTTCCAATTGAAGCAAAAGTAACAACCAATATTAAGTTTCTAAGTTTGAATTCAAGCGCTAAAGATTGGGCAAAATTCATTATAGAAGGCCATGTAAAACCTATAAGAAATAATCTAGCTATGCTTACAAAAAAATCTGGATTTGATATCAACGAAGAAGCTATAAGACTAGAAAATGTATATTTAGACTTAGATATTTAGTGTGGGGATGAATATTAGTGGATTTTATGAGTAAATCGTTATCCAATACTTTATTGGGTGTTGCATTAGTAATTATGTTCACAAGTAATGATAAATATTTCTTAATTGCGAATACGTATATTTTATTTTTATTGACAATAATAAGTGCTATTGTGGGAATTCTGTTAAAAAAGAAGAAAGTAGTATTTACGTATGAAAATATATACATGATATGTATATTATATTTTGTTTTGGTCTCTTGCCTAGTAGCGTGGCCTAATGTTGATCGAGGTTATGCGTTAAGTTATATTCTATTGTGCTTACTGTATATATCTATCAATATTCGGTTTATTTCAGCTAAAGAGATATATTCTTTGATAAGTTATTATATCATTTCTGCTATTATAATTTCTCTCATGATTTTAATATTTAGAGTTGATTATTTTGGTGGAGGAGGTTACCGATATACAATACAATTTAGGGATAATATGAAAATTGATCCAAACTATTTAGCTGCATATTTAAGCATCCCAACAATTTTTTCACTTAAAAGACTTATCCTGCCGAAAAGAGGAGAGAATAAGTTTTTTTATGTATTTTGTACAATAATACTTTGTAGCGGAGTGTTTTTAACTGGTTCAAGGGCAGCGATGATTGCTACAATAGTTGGGTGTGCATTCGTTTATATAGATTATCTTATTATTGTAAGAAAAAAAGATAGATATTTCATTCTTAAAATAGCTTTTAGTGTCATATTGATTTTTATAATTGCCAATATTATTTTATATAATTTACCTGATACTATTTATCAGAGGTTTTTTGTTAACTCATACGTGGATGGTAGTAACGATAGTCGGATTGAACTATGGTACAATGGGCTTCAAACTATTAAAGATCATCCTTTGTTTGGAAGTGGAATGATGACTCTAACTGATGCAATTAGTGAAACAACGGGGCATTATGCTACAGCCCACAATACTTACATCTCGTTGTGGATACAACTTGGGGCAGGGGGATTTGCTCTGTTCGTACTATTACTAGGGAGACTTATTATTAAAAATATACAAAATAGGAATTTCACTTTAGTAGGAGTAATGTTCAGTTTATTATTTACTTCTATGATAATCGGAGCGGAGGTTTCTATTTCCTTTTGGATAACTATTATTATAATAACTATGATTAATAATTATCTAGATCGAGACAAGGAAAAAACATTACAAGAATTAATATAACTAATCTTCAAGGGAGTTTGCTATGGAGAAAATTAGTGTAATTATACCAGTTTATAAGGTTGAAAAATATTTGCATCAATGTATAGAGAGTATTATAAAACAAACATACAATAATTTGGAGATTATATTGGTAGATGATGGCTCACCAGATAATTGTGGTGAGCTTTGTGATGAGTATATGAAAAAAGATAATCGGATTAAAGTTATTCATAAGGAAAATGGAGGGCTTTCTGATGCAAGAAATGCCGGTATAAATATTGCTACAGGAGATTATATTGGCTTTGTAGACAGTGATGATTTTATTGAAACTGATATGTACGAATTTTTATATAGATTAATTAAGAAACATAATGCAGATATTTCGATATGTGGAATTTCCAGATTTCAAAATGAAGTCTCTATAAATAAAGAAACATATGAGGAAATATGCTTTACATCGGAATTGGCTATTAAAGAAATATTAAATGATTACAAATTTCATTCGCACGCGTGCGATAAATTATTTAAAGCTGAGCTCTTTAAAACCATAAGATTTCCTAAAGGGAAGCTTTATGAGGATGTATATACGGCGTATAAACTTTTTTATAATGCAAATAAAATAGCATTTAACTCTACTCCTAAATATTATTACAGAATAACGGATGGAAGTATTAGTAATAGTATATTTAGTACTAGAGATTTAGATTTAATAGAGGCTTCAGAACAGTTATTAGAATTTGTTGAAGATAAGTATCCTCATATGTTAAACATACAAATTAATACTTATGTTAGACACAATGTTGCCTTGTTAAGGAAGATAGTGGATGCCGACTATTATGATGACCTAGTTATAGGGAAATTAAGAAAAAATGTGCAGGAAAACTTATGCCAATATATGTTCAGTAGATATAAGGTAAGTAGTAAATGCTTTGCTTTAATGGTGTCAATTAATTATAGATTGGCAAGTATTATTTATAAAAAATTAAGATGAGAAATCCAATATTGTTTTAGAAGATGTAATTTAACAAGCAAATTCTATGAGGAGGTGGAGTAATTATGATCGCATTTTTTTGTAGTAGACCATATCATATTTTTAATGCCATTAATTACATGAAGAGTGTTAACACAACAAAAGAAAAAGCCACTATATTTATTGGCCACGACTTCTATGATGTTAATGACGTTTTATAATGTCCAAAACTTGACGATATTAATTGTCCTAAAACTGACGGATATACTGTCCAAAAATAAAAAGGAAGCATTTTCC
>NZ_JAUSUN010000009.1:0-143745 GCF_030814065.1 Mesobacillus stamsii | reverse complement strand
TAAAGCCAACCAAAATTCATCTCCCACCTACTCATTGGGCTTTAGCCCTTCCCATTCCTTGAGGATGGGAGACTTCTTTCGGAAATCCGTTAAAAACCAACCATGACCTTTCGGACGTGGATATTGTTGATCGTTCAAAGGATGATATGTCCTTCAAATATTTCCTGGACATGACTCCAGAAGAGGAAGTTATAGACCCGAGTTCCCTGACCAAATTCCGAAAATTGAGGTTAAAGGATCTAAACCTCCTGGATTTGCTTATTAATAAAACGGTGGAAATTGCTTTAGAAAAAGAACCGATTCACTTCCAAAAACATGGAAGTGAATCGGTTCTTTTCGTTTGGATTTTCTAGAAAATCTTAAAAATCGGCAGATTTTCAGTGGCCTCACCTGTTCCGGCCTTCCTTTTTGATAAAAATGGCGTAGCTGATTTTGCTAAAAAGGTGGTTGATTTATTCCCTTACAACCTTCTTGTTTGGTGCGAGCGGCACCGGGAGGACTTCTTTCAGATTAAACGGTCCGAGCTGATCAATATTTGGATTGGTAAATCTGACACCTTTATACTCAAACTCGCTTGCTGTCATCAAGATCGCCTCGAGATTCGGCATAAAATCTTCCTTCAACTTTGTTTCATCAGATAAGGTGAGCTCGAGCACTTTATCCTTAGTTACACTTTGGGCGAACTTAAAATTATCTGGAAGTGATGGTGCAAGATATCCTTTTTCATCTCCAGTCTCCATCTGTGCAAATGCCTCGTCAATTGATTTATGCTGGTATTTTGTTGGCACAAGATAGGGATTTGTCAGCCCTTGCACTTTTAAAAACAAGTAAGCTCTCCTTTTTGTTGCTTCCGCATTTAGCGGAATTTCTTTCATCAGACCAAAGTTTCCTAACTCAACCCCCGGTTCCCCTTCGGTAGTAAGAAGCAGTTTTTCTATGCCAACATCGGTAAAATTCTCAGTCATCGAATCAATAAAATTTACCTCTGCTGCACTTCCATATTTATATGGATGATTTTGTTTTACATCCATTGTCAATGTGCTTGTCGCTTCGTCATACGTCCAGTAGGCGTTTATTGGATAGTAATCAGTAAGCCCCCATTCAGCTTCCGTAAGTTTAGGCATTATTTCTATATAGTTATCGATCCAGGATTTTCCTTTATCATTCGGCCATATTACCGACACGGGGACAATTGCCATTGCCTGCTGATCAGGAATTGCAAAGGTGAAAATTTGAGACGACTTGGAGCTGAGCTCGTCTGGATAAACGGAAATTAGCCCGGCATATGGATTGGCTTTATCCATTGCGGCAAATTCCTCCGTATTTATTTTCTTATTTGTAGTGTCCCCCATCAATCTGTTTCCTTGCTCAACAGCACTTTTCTTTGCAGAATCATCACTAGTTGCTGTATTCATAGATGATTTATCTCCCTTTGCAGAACTGCTGTCCATACTCTGGTGTTCTGAAAAGTTATTGCCTAACAGTCCTGGAGAGAGAATAAACGCGAGAAAAAGTACTGCAGCGAGAGCCGCTCCAGGAATGACCCATGTTGGCATTTTCCTTCTTTTTTCCGCTCGATGGGCGATATGCTGATAAATGTCACGAGAGTCGCGATGATCCTTTATCTTTGGCATCTGGCCGAGGAGGTCTTCTAGCTGCTTATCGCTTAGCTGTGACTTTTTCACTAGTCATCCCTTCCCTTTCTATCGTTTCTTCCATAAGCTTTTTCAATGTCTTTAAAGCGCGATGCTGTGTCGTCTTGACCTTGCTTTCTGTCCACGATAAAGCTTCGGCTGTCTCAGAAATTGTCAGTTCATGTATATAGCGCATGATGATGACCATTCGTTGGTCGAGAGTGCATTGATCGAGGCACTTGTACATCATTTGGATTTCTTCGCTTTGAAGCAGCACTTCCTCGGGCAGCGGCTGTTCATCCCTTACCTGTTTTGCTGACAGATCGAAGGTTTCCAGCAATCGCTGCTTCCAGCCCTTTTGTTTCCGGAAATGATCGATTGCGACATTCCTCGCGATCGAGAAAAGCCAGGTTTTCTCACTGCTTTTGCCTTCAAAGCTGTCATACGCCTTGAGAACACGGATATAGACTTCCTGTATAAGATCCTCTGCTAATTCCCTGCTTTTCACCATATAAAATAAAAATTGAAAAACGTCATGATGATATTTTTGATACAATTCATCAAAAACGGAGTTCATAGGTCTTTTCGCCTCCGTATTTATAAGATTAGTCGTAAAGCAACTTAGAAAGTTTCATCTTAACTATATAATTTATCGTTTGGAAATGAAAGGATTTTTTCAGAGAATGATCGTGTCAGACAAACTCCACCTGAACGAAAAGGCTGTACCAATCTGATAAAGATTAGTACAGCCTTTTGTGGGAAAACAATGTTCCTTGTGAATCAAGAATAGTCGGCAAGTTAATCGATATTTCGGGGGATGAAAAAGGAAAATGTTGTACCATGTCCTATTTTGCTTTTTACAGAGATATTTCCTCGATGTGCGTCGATAATATTTTTGGCAATCGCAAGTCCTAGACCTGTTCCGGAAACTCCACGTGTCCTTGACTTGTCTCCCTTGTAAAAGCGTTCGAACAAAAACGGCAAGTCTTCCTCCGGTATACCTGACCCCTGGTCACTGACTTCGATATACAAGCCTCGCTCATCGGTACGCCCAATAATTTCTACAGACGCAGAATCTGGAACATGCCTGATCGCATTATCGATTAAATTAGTCAATACTTGTTCGATTCTGTCTGGATCCATCCGAAAGAAGCGTTCCTCTGTTTCGAGTTTGACAGACAGTTCAATCCCTTTTTCTTTTGTCAGTCCTTGAAACTTGCGGATCACTCTGTTTATATATGGTTTCAATTCGACGGACTCAAGGTTTAACAGGGTATGACCTGCTTGCATGCGGGCTAAATCAAGGAGTTCGTTGACGAGACGGCCCATTCGGAGAGACTCATCGTAAATGACTTTCGCCATTTCCTTTTTCTCTTCGTCCGTCTGGGCAATTTCATCCACTATCGCTTCACTATATCCTTGCAACAGCGAAATGGGAGTACGAAGTTCATGTGAAACATTTGCGATAAAATCTTCCCTCATTTTGTCGAGTTTTCTTTCCTCGGTCATGTCTCTTACTACGGCGACAGCCCCGCGGATGAAGCGTTTATTATAAAGAGGACTGACTATGATGACCCATGTTCTTCCCTGGGCTGAAATTTCGCCAACTTGTTCTTTCTCTGTATTAACTGCCAACAGGAACAGTTCCATCACTTCTGAGGGAACCGCATCTGAATTTTCTGATGCGAGCCCTTGCTCATAATACCAATTTCTAAGAAATATTTCAGCAGGAGGATTGGTAATCAAGATGGTTCCATCACGATTGAAGGTAATGACCCCATCCGCCATCGAGCTAAGAATGCTTGTTAGCTGTTCCTTTTCCTGGCTGAGGGCATTCATGTTGAATTTTAACTGTCGTCCCATTTGATTAAAGGCCGTGGCTAATTCCCCAATTTCATCATGAGTGAGAATCGGTACTTTTGTATCAAATTTCCCTCTGGCAACTTCAAAGGCAGCTTCCCTCATTTTTCTTAATGGAGAAGTAATTCTCGTTAACAGGAAGAAAGCAAAGATGGTTGTAAGTATGATAGCAACGCCAGCAGCTAGCAAAATGAATTTAGAAGTCAGTTTTGTCGTTTCTTCCATTACTGCCAGGGATTGATAAATAAAAACAGCACCGTTTTCTTTTTCTTGTTGATGAAGCGGTACTCCAATCATTAAATATTGAGTAGACCCTGCCTCGTTTGTATCATTTGGCAAGGAAGTGATCATATCAACTGTCTTATCTCTTTCGAAAACTAACGACAAATCTTTATCTGTTGTATAAAAAGAAATGGGTACATGAGTTGTTTCGTCGCTGCTGGGAGAATATAAATACGTATTTTGATCTTTGATGACCGTTACCTTTTCATTGTCATCAATGAGTTCCCAAGCGATCTCAAGAGCCAAAGCTTCTTCGTTACCAGGATGTTCTTTGAGCACCCTGGCGATTTTATCAGCTGTGTGGATCATGTCTTTGCGGGTTTCATTAATATGATAGTTTTCAAAAAATTGCAACAAGGTTACTGTCAGAATGAACAATACGAATGAAACGAGCAATAGGATGGTAATCCATAGTTTTCCTACTACGCTTCTCCAAAACATCATTCATTGACTACCTCGAATTTGTAGCCTACCCCCCAGACGGTCACAATCATTTTTGCAGCCTGTTCGGATACTTTGTTCAGCTTCTCGCGCAGTCTTTTTACATGCGTATCTACCGTACGCAAATCACCAAAAAATTCGTAATGCCATACTTCCTTCAACAATTGTTCACGGTCAAATACCTTATCCGGTGTTTTTGATAGGAAATAAAGCAATTCATATTCCTTTGGTGTTAAACTGACTTCCTTGCCATCAGCTAAAACCCTATGAGCATCATTATCAATGGTTAAATGAGGGAAAACAATCACGTCTTTTGCAGTCGTTTCAGTCTGCAAATAACTTGTACTGGAAGAACGTCGCAACATCGCTTTGACTCGCAATACAACTTCGCGCGGACTGAATGGTTTAACAATGTAATCATCCGTACCGACCTCAAAGCCCTGTACTCTGTTTACTTCCTCTCCTTTTGCTGTAAGCATGATGACAGGCGTCGATTTCTTTTCGCGAAGGTCACGGCAAACTTCGATTCCATCTTTTCCTGGCATCATTAAATCAAGCAGGATGACATCGTAATCGTTTGCAAGTGATTTCGCTAGTGCCTCATTGCCATCTGCAGCTTCATCGATTATATAGTTTTCTCTTTCAAGATACATCTTCAATAATCTTCTGATTCTATCTTCATCATCGACAACTAAAATCTTCACTTCTTTTTCCATCAGGTATATCCCTCCTGCAATTATTTTACATAAACAAACGTGTTCTTACCATGTTTTTTTAAAAAAGGCCTTCACTTAAAACAGTGAAGGCTGTCATGAATTTGACACAATTTTACGATCCTGCATAAGAATGAAGACCCGCGATCACAAGGTTTACCGCTACAAGGTTGAACATAATAATAATAAAACCAATTACCGCCAGCCATGCTGATTTTTGCCCATGCCAGCCTTTTGAAAGCCGCAAATGAAGGAACGCTGCATAAAATAACCAGGTAATCAATGCCCACACCTCTTTTGGATCCCAGCCCCAGAATCTTGTCCAGGCAATTTGGGCCCAAATCATAGCAAAAATCAGCCCGCCGAGCGTAAAGACTGGGAAACCGATCAGCACGGAACGGTAGCCTATTTCATCCACAAGATCTAAATTAATATTCTTCGTCCACGGCTGAATGGCAGCAGCGACACGTTTGCGCAGGATGAGTCTTAAGAAACCATATAATACAATGCCCGCTCCAATCGACCAAATAACTGTATTTAATTTTCTTGCACTGATGATGGCAGGTGTTTCAAACAATGGCTCAAAACGACTCTGATCTGTCATTTCATACTGATAAGGCCCTACGAGAGCAGGGAGCGAATATTTCTCTGTATCGGGCTGTCCGTCTTTGTTTATATAGTTGAAGTTTACCGAATAATCGGTTGCAGCAAAATAGCTTGATACAAACACAAACCCGAGTGTACTGACTAATCCAAACAAGACAACCTCCAGCCAAATATTGCTTTTCGTTCTTTTTTGCTGGTCGACGCTTTTCACAAGATAAATCAAGCCGGCAGCAAAACTGACTGCCAAAATCGATTGACCAATTGCGGTAGTCGTAACATGAATATGAAGCCAATAACTTTGTAATGCAGGGATCAAGGGGGTGACATCCCTCGGAAACATGCTTCCATAAGCAATAATTAAAGCCGCTATTGGCAGTGTGAACAAGCCAAGCAAAGGCGTTTTATACATGAAATATATGAAGATGAAGGCACCTACTAGTGACATGCCAAAGAAGGTCGTAAACTCAAATAGATTGCTGACAGGTGCATGCCCGGATGCAATCCATCTTAAGATGAAAAATATCAGCTGAGACACGAATCCAGCAATTGTGATGATGATGCCAATCTTGGCCCATCTATTTGGACCAGCCTTTTTATCAGCATGTCTCTTGTCCTTGATCGCTCCTCCAAAAAACAAAATACCGACTAAATAGAGGATAAAAGCTGTAAACAAAAAATTAGAACTTAACTCAACCATTGTATTCCCTCCTACTCCTTTTTGTCTTCGGCTTCCTGGTCCTTTGGTGCATCGATTCCCGAATCAGCAAAGACTTCATCTAGCTCTCTCTTCAGACCATACCAATTTTTATTTGTGTGCGCAGCTGTCCAAATCTGGCCATTTATTCTTCTTATCCATAGGCGGCGATGGTTCCAGTACGCACCCTGGACGACACCGATCATGAAGATCAGTCCTCCAAGCCCGATTATCCATAGTGTATAGTCTTTTCTGACAGTCAGTGCTGTCACATTCTTTGTTTCGATTCCTGCGAAGGTCATTTTGTAATCATTTTCTCCCAAAGGCTCAAGATTCTGCCTAATTGCGACGAAACTAACTTCGCCATCGGGCTTATCGGGAGTGATCATGTTGAAAATGAAGGCAGGATTATTGGGAACACGTGATTTCGTCGCAGGCTCTCCGTCTTCATTAAACTCAAAGTCCGGGAAATAGCTCATTACTTCCACTTTGTACCCTTTTCCTAAGTCATAACTCATTTTGGGATCGTATAAATCTACTACAAGATCGCCAAATTGCTCTTTTGTCTGTTTATTCTCCAGCTTGAATGCCATTTTGCTCATTTCCCCAAGCTTATAATCGACTTGATATAAGGCGTAACCATCTATTTTCAAAGGTTTATTAACCTGGATGGACTGATCGCGTACCTTTTCAAGTTTTGGAGTTTCACCAGGAATTATGTCCCCCTGCCGTTCGTAAAGAGTCGCATTCGTCTGATAGTTTTTCACGACGGTGCCAACCTTACTAATAGCATCCTTAAAGACTTTTTCATCCTTATCCTTATCATATACTTCGAAAATAAATTGATTGTTTTTCAAATAATAGCGGCCTTCCGTACCAGGAATCGATTTCGTCTCGCCATCCCTCAACCAAAGAATTTCATCTACATACATTCCCGGAACGAAGCGAAGCATGCCGCCTATTAAAAAAATGATCAGGCCAAGGTGGTTAACATAGGGACCCCATCTGGAGAAACGGTTTTTTTCTGCAAGGAGATCCCCATCTTCCTCTCGCAGTTTGTATCTCTTTTTTGCTAACTTGGCTTTGATTTTCGCCGATGCTTCCTCGGGCAATTCAGCATCTGACACATGGAACATCCGCTGACGTTTCAAGAAACTCTCATGTCTTTTTACTCGTTGGTTTTTAAGGGATCTATATAATGGGACAACTCTGTCCAGACTGGCAATAACAAGTGAAATGCCAAGAGCCGCAATTAGGATTAAATACCACCAGGAACTGTATAGATTATGGAATCCAAGATCATAATATAGTTTTCCCAGCCAGCCATACTTTTCGCCATAGTATTCTGATGCTGGCAAAAGCGGCGGAATGTACATTTCCTGTGGAAAAATTGTTCCTAGTGAAGATGCGATCAAGAGGATAATGATCAGCGATATCCCCACTTTCACAGAGGAAAAGAAATTCCATATCTTGTCAATTATCGTCTTGTTATACGTTTGTGAACGACGGGCACTTCCCTCATAGCGCATGTCAATAAGCTGCTTTTCTTTCTCGTTGTCCTCCAGCAATCTTCCGCAAGACTCACAAAGGATCGTTCCCTGCGGATTGACATGGCCGCACTCACATTTTACTTCTTTCATGCTAAAAACTCCCTGTTCCCCTTACTTTAAGGTTTAATCTGTTCCATGAATGCACGGACTGTTTCTTCCGTTAATTCCCCGGTATGAATTCTCACTACATTGCCTTCTTTGTCAATCAGAAAAGTAATCGGCAGCGGATTGATTCCGTATGTTGACTGGACTGCTCCATCGTCAATCATCACAGGAAAATTCAGTCCTTTTCGATCGATAAATCTGTTGACAACCAGGTCTGTTTCACCGGAATCAATCGCCAGCACCTGTACCCCCTGATCCTTGAACTGCTGGTACTGATTTTCAATATAAGGCATTTCCCTTTCGCAAGGTTTGCACCAGGTTGCCCAGAAGTTCAGGAACACCCCTTGTCCCTTATATTCTGACAGCCTATGCTTATTGCCTTCCATATCAACAAGGACAAAATCTGGAGCAGGTTCTCCAACGACGATTTTATTATTCTTATCCTTATTCATGTTTGCATATAATGTATATCCGACAGCCAAAGCCATTACGACGAGAATGATTGTCCGAGTGATAAGTCGTTTTTTCTTCATTCCCCTATCCCCCCATGTTTTTCTCCTTTATTATAACATTCTACCTATTTTTATGTTGAAAAGTCATGACTTTTTCATTGCCAAAACACGAAGCTGTTTTACTTCATGATGGGTAAGCTCTCTTATTTCTCCCGTTCTTAGACCATTCAAAGTAAGAAATCCATACTTTTCACGTTTTAGTTTCAAAACAGGATGGCCAATTGCCTCGAACATTCGTCTGACCTGCCTATTTCTTCCCTCATGAATCGTAATTTCGACTATTGCTGTATCTTTCCTTTTATCAACATTCAGCAACTTAGTTTTTGCCGGAGCCGTTTTGCCATCTTCTAGCATTACGCCTCGTGCCAGGCTTATCAACTTTTCTCGAGACGGAATTCCTTTCACCTTTGCAACATAAACCTTGTCTATTTCATTGCTCGGATGCATAAGCAAATTGGCAAACTCTCCGTCGTTCGTCAACAAAAGTAAGCCTGATGTATCATAATCCAGCCTACCAACAGGATATATCCGCTGTTCAACTTTCCGGAAAAAGTCGGTCACCACTTTTCGCCCTTTGTCATCCTCGACACTCGAAATAACTCCGCGAGGTTTATAGAACAAGAAATATACCGGTTCTTCTCCTTCAATCTTTACTCCATCCACTTCGACTTGATCAGAGGAAGTCACCTTGCGGCCGAGTTCTTTGACTACGTTGCCATTCACCTTAACCCTGCCTTCGAGGATCATTTCCTCTGCTTTTCTTCTCGATGCTATCCCTGCGTGTGCAATCACTTTTTGCAGTCGTTCCATGAAAGGTCACTCCTAATTAAGATCAATTACCTTTAGTATTCAACTTTCTATCCTTATGAATTATGACATAACTTTCTCTTATTTCAAAGTAAGCAATGGTATAAAAAGCATAAAATAAATCAATAAAATTTATTAATCTTTAACATTCGTTTTCTTCAACTCTTTAAAAAAGAAGAAGCTGCCTTTAAAACGGCAGCTTCTTCTTTTTCTCGGTCGTGATGAACATCTAGTGAAACACCGTCCTTGTTTAGTCAAGTATTGTTCATTTCGGGAACATTAAGGTGACAACAATGATCGCTGTTACAATTGCTACTGCGTCCGCTAGCAAGCCGACTTTGAGTGCATCGCCCATCTTTTTGATTCCGACTGCCCCGAAATAAACGGTAAGGACATAAAAGGTCGTGTCCGTACTTCCCTGTAGCGTGGAAGCAAGGGTACCAATAAACGAGTCCGGTCCATGGACACTGATCAGGTCGCTCGTAATTCCCAGTGCAGCTGTCCCCGATATCGGCCTGATCAAAGCAAGCGGGACAATTTCCGCGGGAATCCCCACAATCTCCAAGCTTGGACGAATCCAATTCACCAGGACATCAAGTGCCCCCGATGCCCTAAAGACGGCAATGGCAACCATCATCCCTACAAGAAACGGCATGAGCGACACAGCCAATTTGATCCCTTCTTTACCGCCTTCCGTAAAACTTTCATACGTTGGAACTTTTTTATACGTTCCATACATCAGAATAAAAGCGATCAAGACAGGAATGAACCATAGTGATATCGCAGAAACAATTTCCATTTTAATTTACCCCTTTTTGCTTCGTCTATAGTGAAAAAATTTATCAATCAGCACCGCTGCAACTGCTGAAACTGCGGTTGCCACAAGGGTCGGCCCAACGATTTCAGTTGGATTTTCGGAATGATAATTCATCCTGATAGAAATAACTGTTGTCGGGATGAACGTGATACTTGCGGTATTTATCGCGAGGAAGGTGATCATGGAACGACTGACTTCGTTTTTTCCTCCATTCAAGTCTTTCAGTTCTTCCATTGCTTTGATTCCTAGAGGTGTTGCTGCATTCCCAAGTCCAAACATGTTTGCGATCATGTTTGACAAAATATAACCCATGGCAGGATGACTGGAAGGCACTTCTGGAAACAGCTTGGAGATGAAAGGCTTAAATAAGCTGGAGAGTTTAGACAATAATCCTGCATCCTCCGCGATCCTCATCATTCCTAACCAGAAAACAAGGATGCTGATCAAGCCAATGCTGATCGTTACCGCCTCCTTTGCCCCTGAAAAGACCGCTTCGTTCACCTCTGTCATTGTGCCATTGATCATCGCAAATCCAAAACCGATTAAAATCATTGCCGCCCAAATATAGTTAACCATGGTCTTTGACCCCGGCTATTAAGGTGAAAATATCTTTAAAAAAATCAAAAAAAGACTTGTTCTCTTTTTCTGCCCTTTGGTAATACACTGGCAAACTGCCAATCTGTTTATCTTTAAGGTAAACATTAGCCCGGCCGACAATCTGCTGACTCGGCAAAGCGCGGTTTGACTGTCCTGGTTTTTTTAATTGATATTCTATCCTCACTAGCTTTTCTTCTTCTGAAGTTAACGGATAAACAAAGGAATGGTCCAAATAAACTTTATTTTTAAAGGCAGAGTCCTTGACTCCATCCACTTTTCCTTTCGAAAGAATTTCTGCGATATCATAATCGGAATATGTCGTTTCAAACATCTGAATATGGTCGTTCCAATCGTCGGGGGCATTGAGTGTGACGGCGATCATTGCGAAATCGCCCTTTTTTGCAGTAGATACTAGCGTCCTATTCGCCCTTTTTGTGTAACCAGTTTTCCCTCCGGTACTATATTTGTATTTTTCTGTAAGGAGCCTGTTCTTATTTTCCCATACCCTATCCCAGGTTTCTGTTGGATTAGGAGCCCTGTGAACCTTTGTTGCCGTGATCTTCTTGTATGTTTCATTGTTCATCGCATAACGCGTCAATAATGCCATATCATAAGCAGTTGATACATGGTTTTCATGATCATCGAGACCATGCGGATTGGCAAAATGAGTATCAATCATCCCGAGTTGCTGTGCTTTCTCATTCATCATGTATACGAACCCATCGACGCTGCCTCCCACATGTTCCGCAATTGCGACTGCCGCGTCATTCCCTGATCTAAGCATCAGCCCATACACAAGGTCTTCCAGTCTGATTTTTTCACCAGGTTTTAAATAAATCGACGATCCCTCCGTCTGAACTGCCTGATCACTTACTTTCACCATTTCATCTAGTTTCCCAGATTCGATCGCCAGAATTGCTGTCATGATTTTTGTAATACTGGCAATCCTGCTCACCTTGTGAGCATCTTTTTCGAATAAGACTCTTCCTGATTCCTGTTCCACTAAAATAGCACTCTGGGCACTTACGGAAACAGAGGCCTGGACTGTTCCGGGAATGCTGCAGATCAACAAAGTGACGATCACTACTAGTTTCACCCAAATCCTTTTCATTGATTGACCCTCGTCTCCTTTAGCAGTTTGTACAAGTTTATGCAGGACAAGGTATGTTATGACATCTGTTTTACCGTGTGTAGCCCATACTCTGCCACATCTGGGAAATAAAAAAGGAACAGCTGGGTTGGCTGTTCCTTTGAGGGGTATTATCTTGATTGAAGCATTTTTGTCCGGTAATCTGTTTCATAGTATTCTAGTTCTTCTCGGATTCCCTGGAAGCCGCTTTCCAGGCTGATGAGCAAGTTGCTTAGCACAGGTGCGACTGGCTCCCTGAACTTGATGGCATTCTTGCCGGTATAAGCGGATCGACTATCTTCATACCAGGCATCGTTTTTTGGAGAAAAGAATTCTTCGATGCACTGATAATAGATCCTGTATAATGTCTTTTCTGCTGCTGGTTTGGAAAAAACTTCGGCTTGCAGGATTACCTTGCAGGCATCTAGCCCTTCTTCACAATAAACCGCAAGCTTTCGGAGACTGGAGAGGATGGTTTTATAGTATTCCTCCTCTGCCGGCTGTTCTTGGTGTAACCCCTCTAAAGTCGTTCCGTTTAGAAAGCTCTCGAGCGTAACGACCGTGGTGGTCAAGAACTTACTTACGTCTTCAATTTGCGTTTTTACGATTGTATTGCTCAAAATGACACCCCCATTGTTTTTTTACCGCATCTTTTATAGGTAAGGTAATGACGTCCCAAGAATTCTCATTACACTTCATTTTTATGCACCGGCTGGATAATAAAATCTAGTGGAGAACGAACCTCATATGAGCCTTTTTGCTCAATGCCCTCATATATTCCAGGGATTTTACTGAAATCAAGGCCTTTGAAAAGATTTGCGAACGATTTTTGTTCACTAATATATACCCTTTTACGGTGTCTGTACTCCGGATTCTTCAAAAGTGCTGCCAGTGCCACCAGATCCTTCATATATATTTCCTTCGTACTGGCTTTAAAAACTGGGTTTTCAGTGAATGGAGGAATGCTTCCAACCAGCTCATCGAAATACCTTACATACAATACGTATAAAGTTTTTTCTCTTCCTTCTTCTACAAAGGTGACTTCGCTGCGGTTGAAAAAATCCTCTGAAGTGTTCGATTGTTCCTTTTCTAGCTCATAACCAACACATTGCTTTATAAGCATGGTTAACCTCCCGTCGGACATTCATTCTTACATCCTTATGTAGCAAGAATCGTATAAATGGCTGATCAGTTTGCACTTTCTGAATGATTATTTCGATTTTATCATAATTTCTAAACTTTGTGCACATACTATTCATCTATCTTCATTGTTTCCTGGATTTTCTCGAAAAACAGATCGGCATCCTCCTGCAAATCATCTTCTTCCATACTTTCTGGCAGAGGCGGAAGCTCGTTTATGTTTTTCAAACCGAAGTAATCGAGGAATTCCTTTGTTGTGCCATACAAAAAGGCACGTCCGGTTCCTTCTGCTCTTCCAATTTCCTTGATCAGGGCGCGGGAAGAAAGCGTATGAAGCGGCCTCTCGGTTTTCACTCCGCGAATTTCTTCAATTTCGGTGCGAGTAATCGGCTGTTTATAGGCAACAATCGCTAGAGTTTCTAGCGCTGCCTGGGATAAATGTGCGGTACCTGGTGATTCAACTAACTTTTTGAGATATTCAGCATGTTCTTTCTTTGTTGCAAGCTGATATACTCCTGCGAGTTGGACAATAGTAATACCGCGATGTTCATCCTGGTCATAGTCACGCTGCATTTCGGCAAGGATTGTATTGGCCTGGATTTCCTCGATCTCCAGCACAGAAGTAATTTGCTTTAGGCTTAAGCCTTCATCTCCAGCAGCAAACAACAGACTCTCCAGTATTCCCTTCCACTTTTCAATTTCCAATGCATTACTCCTTTCTGGCTGTCATATAAATTTCAGCAAAGTTTTGCTCCTGCTCCACATCGATTTCTCTTCGTTTGATCAACTCAAGGATTGCCAGGAAGGTAACGACAATATGCTCCCGATCGGGTTCAGGGAATAACTCATTGAATTTTTTCTTCGTTCCATTTTCTTTCAAAAATGCCAAAATCTCGATCATTCTTTTTTCAATCGTTATTTCCTGCCGCATGATCTTGGTGGACATCGGTCTTTGAAGCTTTTTCCTCCTTAATAGCTTTTGAAAAGCACTTAACATATCATACAAAGAGACCTCAAGATCGACGTTTTCGTTCCTGCTATCCTTAGCATACTCAGATAGATCACATGGAGGTTTCGTATACATGAGTCCTCTTTCCTCTTCAAGCGACTTTAACTCACTGGCAGCCTCTTTGAACTTTTTATATTCAATCAATTTCTCGACAAGCTCGTTTCGAGGATCTTCTTCCTCACCGAATTCAAATTCCTCGTCCAGTTCCTCTTCATGATTTGGAAGCAGCATTTTGCTTTTGATTGCTAAAAGCGTTGCTGCCATTACCAGATACTCACTCGCGACATCCAACTGCAATTCCTTCATCGCATGAATATACCTCATATATTGTTCTATGATTTCTGCTACCGGGATATCGTAAATATCAATTTCCAAAGTTTGGATCAAGTGCAGAAGTAAATCCAACGGACCTTCAAAGGCCTCTATTTTTACGTTATATTGCATCATTTCTCACCAATATCCCTAATTTGAACTGCCCATCATTTTATAAGTATAGTAGATTCACCACCTGTTATCCATCCTAAAGTTAGAGAAACTACAGGAAGAAATCCTCAAACGCCCAAACCATTTTCTTTGATGCTGCATACGCTAAAAATGTATAGTAGGCTATTTCACTATTAGGAGGTATTTTACATGTCTGAAGGTAAAGGCTATGGCTACGGAGCGGGATTTGCTTTAATTGTCGTGCTTTTCATATTGCTGATCATCGTCGGAGCAGCTTGGTTATAAGAAGAACAAAAAGCGCAAGCGCCTTTTGAACATCCCAGGGAACGTCCGGCAGTTGCCGGGCGTTTTCCTACCTTCATTGCTTTTTGATGCTACGAACAGGGAGAATTATGCTAAGCTATTGTTAATGATTGGGGGGATTTCATGACTAAGTATCCAGCATCCTATATACAATATCTCGTCCATTTCCATGGCGACAGGGATTACTTTGAATGCCATGAAATTTTGGAGGAATATTGGAAAGCTACAGACACCAACAATAAAAGATCGATCTGGGTTGCATTGATATTGCTGGCTGTATCCACTTATCACCATCGCCGGAAAAACTTTTCAGGGGCATTAAGAACTTTAAATAAGGCAATGGAAATTTTTTCTGCAGACAGGACGGCTATCCGCCTGTTAGGAATCGATCCTGAACGATTGAACGTAACTCTCGGGAAAAGAAAAAATAGGATACTCAACAAGATACCATATACTAGTTTCCAATTGCCGATAATTGACGCCGAACTGAAAAAACTTTGCCTTGAAGAATGCAAACAAAATGGCTTCACCTGGGGAAAAACTAGCGAAATGGACAATCTCGACTTGATCCACAGGCATTCAGCAAGGGATCGAAGCGAAATAATATCCGAACGAATAATGGCTTTAGAAGCAAGAAAGAACAGGTAATGTCTCTAAAAAAAGAAAAGGCAGGGATTTAGCATCCACTGCCTCCAATACTATGATCTTCCTTGCTGCATTTTTCAAAAAAAGATGCTGTTTCATCATTGGCGATTGTTGTCCATTCTGGGAACATCTCCTGCAAAGCATTGACCATGCGTCTTCCAATTCCTTGGTGTCGATGAGATGGGTTCACCGAAATGTGTTGAAGCTGCATCCTTTTATCCTCAGCGAAATGAACACCTAAAAGCCCGATGATGTCTTCGCCTTCCTTCCATAAGAACAGCTGCCACGACTCCTCTGTTTCATAATTCTTCATCGTCTGCTGCAATTTTTTTAAATCCTTCTCATTTGGCATGAAAGATAACAAGCCCATCGCAATCTTTTCAAATGCCTTTTTATAGCGAATTAACATACATATCCCTCATTGTGGTTTGACAGTAATAAATGATATCACTCTATTTTTTCCATTTTCCAACAGTTTTAAACCTTCGCCCCTCGTGGGCAAGCACTGTATATTCAAATGGTTTTTCCCATGTTGATATCATATGTTTTTCGGCATTTTTTGGTTCTTATCTAACTTGAACTGATATAATCATACATAATCTGTGCCGATACTTCAAATTTTTTCTCACCTATTGCCCTGGCACAATAAAAAACCAGTAATAGGCTCCCCAGCCAATAGATAATAATAGAATCAACAGAAATAACAGCCAGTTATTTTTTTTCATCTAGAACCTCCAATCTGTTTCTTTCTAAAACAGCTAATGGAAAGCTAAAAAAGCTGCGAAATGCAGCTTTTTTAGCTTTTGACCTTTTCTTTAAGCGGAAGATCTAATTTTACCATATCCTCATATGTTTCGCGGCGGACAATAAGGGTCTCTTTTGAATCCTCGAGAAATACGACTGCAGGTCTTGGGATTCGGTTATAATTGTTTGACATGGAATAGCCATATGCTCCCGTACAAAAAACAGCTAAAACATCTTGACTACCAGACTTTGGAAGCGGAAGATCCCAGATGAGCATATCCCCTGATTCACAGCATTTTCCGGCAATGGAAACTGTCTCCTCAGGTTGGTCCAGCACTCTATTTGCAAGCACAGCCTCGTATTTGGCTTGATACAATGCCGGACGAATATTGTCACTCATTCCGCCATCGATCGCGACATACTTGCGAACATTCGGAATATCTTTGCTTGAGCCTATTCGGTAAAGGGTGGTTCCAGCATCTCCAACAAGGGAGCGTCCTGGCTCAATCCAGATTTCCGGCAGCTTCATTGAATAAAGGGAAGCCTGCTTTTTCACCTCGGCAATGATTTCTTCTACATATTGTGCTGCTGGAATCGGGTCATCTTCATCCGTATACCGGATCCCAAATCCACCGCCAAGATTTAAGACAGTGGATTCGAAAGACATATCTTTTTTCCATTGCTGCAACTTTTCGAAGATTTTTTGAGTAGCAAGAATGAATCCTGTTGTTTCAAATATTTGGGAACCTATATGGCAATGCAATCCAAGCACCTCCATCAGGTTTGCTTCAAGAGCAAGGCGCATCGCCTCGTCAGCCTGTCCATTCTGTAAATCAAAGCCGAATTTAGAATCTTCCTGGCCTGTTAAAATATAGTCGTGAGTATGTGCTTCTATTCCTGGTGTCACTCGTAATAAAATTTTGGTAGTCTTGTTCTTTTCCTTACAAACTTCCTTCAGCATCTCAAGCTCATAAAAATTGTCGACCACTATGCAGCCAATATTGTGCTCGATCGCCATGACCAGCTCTTCATAGCTTTTATTATTTCCATGAAAATGAATTTTCTCCATCGGAAATCCAGCTGTTAGCGCAGTATACAATTCCCCGCCTGAAACGACATCAAGAGAGAGATGTTCTTCTGCAGCCAATTGCACCATCGCCACTGTTGAAAAAGCTTTGCTCGCATATGCTACTTGTGCTGTTATGCCCGCATTCTCAAAAGTTCTTTTAAAAGCTCTTGCGCGATCTCTGATCAAAGCTACATCATAAATATAAAGCGGAGTTCCATATTTTTCAGCCAATTGAACTGTATCCACACCGCCAATCTCCAAATGTCCCAGTTTGTTCGTTTTTGCCGTTCCATGAAATTGCATTTTATCTCCTCATCTCATGCCGAAATTGATCCTAAACGCTTTTCATTCCTTTAGTACCAAAAAGACAGCTCAGTTGATGAACTGTCTATTTGTTTTTCCCTTTATTTCTTTCGTAAATTAAAAACACTTTATCATAATTAACGGCAACGCGCAATCGTCCAGTCAAGAGTTCGTAGGCTGTTTGTAGCGATTTCTCGCATGAACAATACTAGGACGGATTTTTGAGCCAGGAACGGCCCTTCTGATCATTATTTGCATAAAAGCCATTGGATGGAAAGGGATAAATGGCCACAAGTAAGGAGTGTTCAACGATTTTATATGGGCTAAAAATAAGAGCCAAACTGTTGTGCCTATCATAAAACCTGGAACATGGAATATGGCTGTGACGATCAGCAGGAATACTCGTCCTATCTTGTTCGCAACACTCAGTTCATAACTAGGTGTGGCATAAGTACCTATTGAAGCTACAGCTACATAAAGGATTACTTCGGGTACAAACATACCGACATCAATGGCAATCTGTCCAATCAGGACGGCAGCGATTAAACCCATTGCTGTAGAAAGTGGTGTCGGCGTATGGATGGCAGCCATTCTCAGAAATTCAATGCCGATATCCGCCATCATGATCTGCAGGAAGACTGGTATATTGGAATCTTCATTAGGTCCAATGAAAGATATTTCTTTTGGCAGCAAGTCAGGATTCTGGACGAATAGATACCATAATGGCAAAAGGAGAATCGAGAGAAGGACGCCCAGGAATCTCACCCATCGTACCATTGTACCGACTGCCGGTGATTGTCGGTACTCTTCGGCATGTTGAAGATGATGAAAATAAGTTGTTGGCGTGATGATGACACTTGGGGAAGTGTCGACATAAATAAGAATATGTCCTTCGAGCAAATGGGTAGCGGCGACATCGGCTCTTTCTGTATACCTGACGAGCGGATAAGGATTATAGCCTTGCTTTACAAGGAATTCTTCAATTGTTTTATCAGCCATCGTAATCCCATCGATTTTAATCGTATTTAGTTCTTTTTTAATCGCATCAATCATTCCCGGATTGGCAATATCTTTAATATATCCCAAGGCAACATCCGCCTTAGACCTTTCGCCAATCTTCATCATCTCGAAACGAAGGTTTTCATCTCTGATCCTTCGTCGGGTTAACGCCGTATTAACGATGATATTTTCAACAAAACCATCACGCGACCCGCGAACTACCTTTTCTGTATCTGGTTCTTGTGGCTGTCTACCCGGATAACTTCTGACATCCACGACCAATCCGGTTGCTTCCCCTTCAACGATAATTACAATAAGACCGGTAAGGACCTGATCGACGAGTTCATCCATTGTTTTGATTTTTTCAACAGATTGATTGGTAATTCTGTTTTCAACTATTGCCTGTAAATGGGAAGAAAGCCTCTCATTGTCATTAATATCCACTAACTCTTCAAGCATTTGTACAATAAAGTTAGTATCACACAATCCGTTAACATAGTATAAGTGAACATTCCTTTTTAAAATCTTCAACTTCCGGACACCCAGATCAAAGCTAGTCCCGAGTCCAACCCTTTCTTTCATATATCGTTCAGCTTCGTCCAACGAAAGCGGGATTGGGTGCTTGTCATTTTTCTTTGGCATAGAATCCGCTCCTTTCTAGGATGATTTCCACTGCTTTCTTTGTGATAGGGGAACCTATTTTATAATGATCACGCCTGGCCATTTTGCCGATATCGCCTATGCCGATGATCAAAGGGACTGTGAGCTTGTCCAGACAATAGACTGTATCTCCATTAATCCTGCCCATTTCCAATTCCGGAAGTCCATGTTTATCGACCCCAAAGGGAGTGAGTTCCCCATCCCGATCGATGCAGAAATCCACTCGGCTCCATTCCTCCATATGTGTTTTCGAGGCTACTGCGAGAACACCGAGCACCTGGATGTCCTCATGCTCTGCTACATATTTAAGCGCCTTTTCTCCTGCTCCTTCTCCGAGATAGCCGCTATCATCAAACATGACCAGTACTGGGTCCTTGACGGCTTTTTTGATTAACTTTACGAGGTGAGGGCCAGAAAGGACGGATGGATTTCCTTGTGACAGAGAGATGCATCGTCCGTCAATATCGGCAGCTACTTGCTCAACAGCTCGCCGTGCATAATCATCACCATCTGTAATGAGAATAACCTTCCTTTTTTCGGCCATTATTTGCCGTCCTTTCTCGTACCTCTTTTTTTATCGTCCAACAAAGTATATCCAGTGAAACAATGAACCGAATACTTTCCCGAGCACAATAGCCATTAACAGCGTCTCGAGCTTATCATCGACACGAACCCTTTTTGCGAGAATCGGCAGCACGTTCAGTACCTCTGTTAACGCAGCGGCCATCATCCCGACAAATATGCCCCCAGTAAGTCCAAGCGGGATGGTAACATAAGGAGATAAGTGTAATTCAGGGTCCCTTAAACTACCTGCTGTTCCTAGCAAGGCACCAAAAACTACGGCCCATTCATACCAGGCGATCAGCTTCATCGTCTTTGTCAACTGCGTTAGCCTTGGAATTACTCCAAGAACGGATAAGAAAGCAACAAAACCCGCGCCAACTGCAAGCCCGCTAGCAAGACCAATCATGATAATGAACAAGATGTTAATCGTCATCAATATGTTTCACACTTTCCTTGTTTTCATACAAAATGACATATTGATCAAGCGATTGCTGATAATTAAACATTTCAACCTCGAGCGGACTTGGCTCTTCATTGAGGCGCTTTTTAAAAACATGGTTAAAAAACAGAATCATGCCAACACCAATGCCGATGGAATAAGGAATTTGGAATAATAGCGGCTTCTCGACTTCTTTCCCCGTCATGATAAAATAGAGCCTCTTATGCACCGTTTGCATGCTGACATCTTCGTGGAAATTCATGATCGTTAAGGCTGCTCCGAAAAATAGCAAAATCCAAACCAGGATGAAAAACGGGATCGACATCCCTTTCTTCTTGTAAATCACTTCAATAATTGTTTGGGCGGGCCCAATAGCTTGAACTTCATAATCTGGATAGATTGCTGTAATGAAATGAATGACCTTCATGACATCAATAATATGGATATGATCCTTAGGCGAGACCCTTTTTACTTCAAGCACTGTAAGGTCTTGATAGATAGTTTCGCTGGCTATGATCTGAGCAATATCCTTTAATAAAAGGATTTCCTCTGGCTTGACCTGCACACGATTCCGCATGCGGATATAAATCGTTTTTTCCATCAGAATCACTTCCAACACATTGATTTCCTCGTATATTTAGTATGTATTGCCGGGCGCTTTTCATGATGTCCAATAATTGGTTAAGCTGGGGTGCTTGATAGATCGGGGATTTTTATTTTAGTTGAGGCATTTGCCTGGATTGTTGGTGATACTTTTTCCGAAATATGGTTTTTCGGTGTACCAATTGGGGTTATTGGTGACTCACTTTTCCAGTTACTAGTGTTTCGGTGCTCCAATCGGGGTATTGGTGTACTGTTTTCCCAGTTACTGGTGTTTTAGTGATCCAATCAGCTCTATTGGTGTACTGTTTTCCCAGTTACTGGTGTTTTAGTGCTCCAATCGGGGTTATTGGTGACTCGAATTACCAGTTATTGGTGTTTTAATGCACCAATTGCCTTTATTGGTGTACTGTTTTCCCAGTTACTGGTGTTTTAGTGCACCAATCGCCTTTATTGGTGTACTGTTTTCCCAGTTACTGGTGTTTTAGTGCTCCAATCAGCTCTATTGGTGTACTGTTTTCCCAGTTACTGGTGTTTCAGTGCTCCAATCGGGGTTATTGGTGACTCGAATTACCAGTTACTGGTGTTTTAGTGCTTCAATCAGCTCTATTGGTGTACTGTTTTCCCAGTTACTGGTGTTTCAAGGCACCAATCAGCTCTATTGGTGACCTCTTTTTCCAAATTACGGTGTTTTAGGTCACCAATCGGCTGCATTGGTGACCTCTTTCTCTAAGATTCTCTGTTTTTGGTCACCAATCCGTCCAAATCAAGGAAATTAAATGTGGATTACAGAAAAAACAAAAAGCCATATGGATTCAAAGATCCATACGGCCTTTCATTTGCTGCAGTATTTTTTTTTCGAGCCGTGAAACTTGGACTTGAGAGATACCTAGCCGGACTGCGACTTCTGACTGAGTTTGATCTTTATAATACCGCAAATATACAATTAGCTTTTCCCGTTCTTCCAGTTCGTTTATAGCCTCTTTTAACGCAATTTTATCGAACCAGCGGCCTTCTTCCCCATTATCGATCTGGTCGAGCAGAGTAATGGGATCGCCGTCATTTTCATAGACAGTTTCATGGATGGAAGCGGGACTTCGGCTTGCCTCCTGGGCCATGACTACATCTTCTGGTGATAATTCGAGATAATCGGCGATTTCATTAACGGTAGGAACCCTGCCAAATGTTTTGGAAAGCTCGTCTTTTGCCTTCCTGATTTTATTGCCGGTCTCTTTAAGCGACCTGCTTACCTTTACGGACCCGTCATCTCTGATGAAACGCTGAATTTCACCAATGATCATTGGAACTGCATAGGTTGAAAATTTTACGTCGTACGACAGGTCAAATTTATCAACTGACTTTAAGAGGCCAATACTGCCAATTTGAAACAGATCATCTGGCTCATACCCTCTGTTGAGAAAACGCTGGACGACGGACCAGACGAGTCGCATGTTCTTCTGGACAATCAAATCCCTTGCAGCCTGGTCTCCTTGCTGGCTTCTCAAAATCAGTTCCTTGACTTCGTTGTCCTTAAGATAGGTTTGGCTATTGTCTTTTTTTACCTCCACATCCATCGGCAAAACTCCCTTAATTGCACAGTGCTTTGCTCTTTGACAGGTGCTTTTTCAAACGAATCTCTGTCCCAAAGCCGGGCTCTGATCTCACTTGTACTTCATCCATAAAATTTTCCATTATCGTAAAGCCCATACCTGACCGTTCCAGCTCTGGCTTTGATGTATAAAGTGGCTGCATGGCTTCATCGATATCGGTAATTCCTATTCCTTCATCTTTTATCAGCATTTCGATCGAACTATCCTTGAGTAATACAGAAATAAATACCTTTCCGTCTGGATCACTCTCATATCCATGGATGATCGCATTTGTTACCGCTTCAGATACGACTGTCTTGATTTCTGTCAATTCGTCCATTGTCGGATCCAGCTGCGCAATGAAGGCCGCGACGGTTACGCGGGCAAAGGATTCGTTTTGACTTAACGCACTAAAATACAAATTCATTTCATTCTTCATGGATCATGCAACCCCCAATCTCTCTAATGCAAATTCTTCCGTCGGATCAAGACGGATGATCTTGAATAAACCCGACATATCAAATAACCGTTTGATTGGCGGCGAGATTGCGCAAACAACCATTTCTCCATGAAGCTGTTTAATTTGTTTATATCTTCCCAAGATTACACCCAGTCCCGAACTATCCATAAAGGTGAGATGTTCGAGGTTCATGACAATATGGCGGATTCCTTCGTTCTCAATGGCTTTTGTTGCCTGCTCGCGAAGCTCGTCTGCGGTGTGATGATCCAATTCACCACTAATCCGAATTAGTAAGACATCCTGCTTCACTTTCATATCAATGTTAAGACTCACTATCCAAAGCCTCCTTATCTGGTATAGTGAGTCAATTTCTCCATTGATTCAGTCAATTCCTTCTTCCGAACAAAACTAGTGGCCATTCGCTAAAACTAGTTGGAATATTAGCCTTTTCGACACTGCCATTATTTTTCGCTTCCCGCCCTGGTGAACATTCCGAATGAACGCTTATACAGGGTCCACCAGCTTGCTTCTTTTACTTTGGTATCCGCTACAAGCGAGGTTTCCGCTACGGTTTCACCATTTTTCACAAGCTTCAAGGTTCCAACTTTGTCACCTTTTTCGACAGGAGCTTTCAGACTTTTGTTCAGTGTGATCTGCTGTTTGACGTCCTTAATGTCAGCTCCTTTTTTGGTAAGAAGGGATACACTCTCAGATGTGACCGCGTTAACTGTCTTTTTGTCCCCTTTGCTAATTACCGCTTTCCCTAGCGGGTGATCTTTCTTGAACATTGGATGTGTTTGATACTGGCTGAATGCATAGTCGAGCATTTTGGTCACTTGGGCATTCCTTGCCTTGGAGGTCGGGGCTCCGAACACGACTGCAATCGCACGCATGCCATCCTTTTGTGCGGTTGCTGTCAGACAATATTTCGCTTCATTAGTGAAGCCGGTTTTCAAGCCATCCACCCCCGGGTAAAAACGAACAAGCTTATTGGTGTTGACCAGCCAAAATTTCTTATCTGTATCCTCACGAAGATAATCTTCATACGCACCAGTATACTTGGTGATTTTTTCGTACTTTAGCAGTTCTTTTGCCATCATCGCCATATCATAGGAAGAGCTATAGTGGCCATCAACAGGCAAACCCGTTGTATTTTTAAAAAAAGTATCTTTCAAGCCAAGTTCCTTGACCTTCTCATTCATCATTTTCACGAATGCCTCTTCCGTCCCCCCGATGCGCTCAGCCATCGCGACCGCGGCATCGTTTCCTGAACCGATGGCGATCCCTTTTAGCAATTGCTCCACTGTCATTTCTTCTCCTGGTTCCAGGAAGATTTGTGAGCCTCCCATGGAAGCAGCGTATTCGCTTGCCCGGACTTTTTCGTCCATTTTCAGTCTTCCTTCATCCAGTGCTTCCATGATTAATAGCATTGTCATGATTTTTGTCATGCTGGCTGGCGGTAGCTTTTCATGACTATTCTTATCAAACAAGACTTGTCCGGTATCACGCTCAATTAAAATAGCGGAACTAGCATTGTTCGCCAGTCCTTGGTCTCCTTCATTCGCATATCCTTTTGGGGATATAAACGCAATGCCGATCATAAAAACAAGCAGGAAACTCGTAAGCTTTTTCAAATTCATGGCCATAACCCTCCTATCTTTATATGGTCTATTTTTATCCAAGCCATCCTCTTTTATACAAGCTTGGAAGATAAAACCCGAAATTTTTGCATAGAAAAAAGCGGAGAGTTTCCTCTCCGCTTTTTTACTCTGTTATTTCCTCATGAACAAGAATTGGTGGCGCTACATATCCGCTTGTGATTTTTATGCTTTCATACAGCTTTTCTTTGACTTGTTTCACCTCTTCACTGTTGCTGTAGATGGTGAGAAGGGATTCTCCTTTTTCTACCTTGTCGCCAATTTTCTTTTTTAGCACAAGCCCTACTGCCAGATCAATTACCGATTCCTTCGTTGCCCTTCCTGCTCCAAGAAGCATGGCAGCAGTTCCTACTTCATCAGCGACAATTTCGGATACATAGCCTGCCGCTTTGGCTTCCAGTTCAAACTGATACTTTGCCTGCGGCAGTTTTTCCGGTTGGTCGACGACAGATGCATCCCCACCCTGCGATGCCAGGAATACTTTGAAGGTTTCAAGCGCTGTACCATTTCTGATAACTTCTTCCAGCTTGCTTCGTGCGTCTTCAAGAGACTCAGCCTTTCCAGCAAGGTAAACCATATGGCTTCCAAGCGTAAGGCAAAGCTCTGTTAAATCTTTAGGTCCCTCGCCCTTCATTGTATCGATTGCTTCTTTTACCTCCAGCGCATTCCCGATGGCAAAACCAAGCGGCTGACTCATATCAGAAATGACAGCCATCGTCCTACGGCCAACATTGTTTCCGATATTAACCATTGCTTTTGCCAGTTCACGTGAATCGTCCAGGGTTTTCATGAACGCGCCTGCTCCAGTCTTAACATCAAGAACAATCGCATCAGCTCCTGCGGCGATTTTCTTGCTCATAATGGAGCTTGCAATCAACGGGATGCTGTCGACTGTCGCAGTTACATCACGCAATGAATAAAGCTTTTTATCAGCAGGCGTAAGATTGCCGCTTTGTCCGATGATCGCAATCTTATTTTGATTAACAAGATGGATGAATTCTTCATTGTCTATTTCGACATGAAATCCTTGCACTGCTTCCAGCTTATCAATGGTCCCGCCTGTATGTCCGAGCCCTCTCCCTGACATTTTGGCAACCGGCACACCTAATGCTGCAACCAATGGACCTAGTACAAGCGTCGTTGTATCACCAACTCCACCTGTAGAGTGCTTATCGACTTTCACTCCTTCGATGGCAGAAAGATCAATCTGATCTCCCGACTTCACCATTGCCATCGTCAAGTCTGCTCGTTCTTTTTCGGTCATTCCTTGAAAGAAAATCGCCATCGTCAACGCGCTTACCTGATAGTCAGGAATACTGCCGTCTGTATAGCCGTCAATGAAAAATTGGATTTCTTCCGTTGATAATGCAAGTCCGTTCCGTTTTTTTTCGATTACATCGACCATTCTCATCTTTATCACCACTTATCATCATTTGCCGGAGAAATGTATTATTTTTGCCCGACTGTTTTTATAATTTCATGTACAAGCAACAGGAAGCTAGTCTTCACTTTTTCCGTTGTTTCCATTACTTCATCATGGCTTAATGGCTGATCAAGGATGCCTGCTGCCATATTTGAAATACAAGAAATCCCCAGTACTTCCAGTCCCGAATGATTTGCGACAATGACTTCCGGAACGGTAGACATTCCAACGGCGTCCCCGCCAAGCGTCCGAATCATTCTTACTTCAGCAGGTGTTTCATAGACAGGTCCAGGGTTACCAAAATATACGCCTTCTTTGATTGGAAGATTATTCTTCCGAGCAACTTCTTTTGCAACAGCTTGTAAATTTTTAGAGTAGGCTTCGCTCATATCCGGAAAGCGTACGCCAAATCGTAAATCATTCGGTCCGATCAACGGGTTTGTGCCCATATTGTTGATATGATCAGTAATAATCATCAAATCCCCTGGTTCGAAGGATTCATTCACTCCTCCAGCTGCGTTCGTAACAAGAAGCTTCTCCATCCCCAGTTCTTTCATGACACGCACTGGAAAAGTAATCTTTTCCATGCTGTAGCCTTCATAATAATGGAAGCGGCCCTGCATCGCAATGACTTCCATTCCGCCAAGCTGCCCACAAACTAATTGTCCTGCATGGCCTTCCACAGTTGAAACTGGAAAACCCGGGATTTCGCTGTAAGGAATCTTGACTGGGTTCAAAATGTCATCAGCCAAAACTCCAAGACCTGACCCGAGAATCAATCCAATACTAGGCTGCTGAGTTATTTTATCATTGATATAAGATGCTGCTGTTTGAATTTGACGATAGTCCATCCATTTTCCTCCTTAGTTCAATTCCTTCAGGAAGCTAGTGCCGTGCTCTGGCAATTTTACATGAAAGTTTTCTGCAATAGTTGCGCCAATGTCTGCAAATGTCTTACGGATCGGCAGTTCTTTTCCTACTTGCATCCCCTTTGAATAAACGAGGAGTGGCACATATTCGCGTGTGTGGTCCGTTCCGTGGTGAACAGGGTCATTCCCATGATCTGCGGTAATGATGAGCAGGTCATCTTCGGTTAATTTTTCAAATACTTCTGGCAGTCGTGCATCGTATTCTTCCAGCGCTTTCCCGTATCCTAGAGGGTCGCGCCGATGCCCGAACAGTGCATCGAAATCAACGAGGTTCAGGAAACTCAGTCCAGTGAAATCCTTGTCCAAAGTCTGGATCAGCTTATCCATTCCATCCATATTCGACACGGTACGCAGAGAGTCTGTTACCCCTTCCCCATCATAAATATCAGCTATTTTCCCAATGGCCAGCACGTCAAAGCCAGCGTCCTTTAATTCATTCATGACCGTTCTGCCAAACGGTTTAAGCGCGTAGTCATGTCGGTTGGAAGTACGTTTGAAATCACCTGGCTGGCCGAGGAAGGGTCTTGCGATGACTCTGCCGACCATATATTTTTCATCAAGTGTCAGTTCCCTGGCGATCTTGCAAATATCATACAACTCTTTGATCGGAACGATTTGTTCGTGAGCAGCAATCTGCAATACGGAGTCTGCTGACGTATAGACAATCAAAGCGCCTGTTTTCATATGTTCCTCGCCAAGTTCAACAAGAATTTCCGTCCCGCTTGCCGGCTTGTTGCCGATGATCTTTCTTTCAGTACGAGATTCCAGTTCAGCAATTAATTGCTCAGGAAATCCATCGGGAAAAACCTGAAAAGGGGTTTGAATGTTCAGACCCATGATCTCCCAGTGTCCTGTCATCGTATCTTTGCCGTTTGACGCCTCTTGCATCTTTGTATAGTACGCCATTGGTTTGGTAGCACGGCTGATCCCTTTGATCTCTTCGATATTGCTAAGTCCGAGCTTGCCCATATTCGGCATGTTCAGTCCGTTCATTTTTTCACCTATATGTCCAAGTGTGTGGGAACCTTTGTCACCGAACTTTTCAGCGTCCGGTGCCTCTCCAATCCCAACTGAATCCATCACAATTAAAAACACTCTTTTGTATGTATTTGACATCCTTTCTCCTCCTTACAAAGTAGGAATGGGTTCTTGCAGTTTTATATTACCCTTCTTTACTCTTGATAACCGTTTACATTTGTCGGAAGTCTGACATCTTGATTATACTAAAAATCCAGTAAAAAAAACAAGTTAAAAAGCACCCAAAAAAGAGGAGTCGTACCAGCATGTCAGTGAAGTGTATCTGTGACTCCTTACTCACTCTTCGGATAAAAGCCAAACTCAAATTCAACCCATCACCCTAGGCACGAGGATGGAATTTCGTATATACATCCTTCAATCTCATCTTTGTTACATGAGTATAGATTTGCGTCGTTGAAATATCAGCATGTCCCAACATTTCCTGGACTGCGCGAAGGTCTGCACCATTTTCAAGCAGATGAGTTGCAAAGGAATGCCGCAGCGTATGCGGTGTCAATTCTTTCTCGATCCCTGCTTCAGCTGTCAGCCGCTTGAGGATTTTCCAGAACCCTTGTCGTGTCAATCCTTTTCCATGATGGTTTAAGAATAAAGCGTCTTCCTTATATGTCTTCGCTTTCAGTTTTGGTCTTCCTTTTTCGAGATATTCTTCGATCGCATCCGAGGCTGTCTTTCCGATTGGAATAATTCTTTCCTTGCTCCCTTTGCCCATGCAACGGACAAATCCCATCGTCAGGTGCACATCGGACAATTGTAGTCCGATCAGTTCACTGACACGCATTCCCGTAGCGTACATCATCTCGAGCATTGCTTTGTCTCGATAGCCGAACGGGCCGGTAAGTTTCGGGCTTTCAAGCAGCGTCTCGACCTCCTCCATACTCAGCACATTAGGCAAAGAGCGTTCATGCTGGGGACTTTCGATATGGACAGTCGGATCATGGTCAACTGCCTTTTCCCGCAGGAGGAAATGATGGAAAGCCCGGATGGAAGCAATATGCCTGGCCAGCGTCTTCGAGGATTTACCACTGTCTTTTAAAAATTTAAGGAAATGAACAATCTGTGGTCGCTGAACTCCATTCAAATCTCCAAGCTGTTCCACGTTGTTCAAATAATGAATATAACTATTCAAATCGCGTTTATAGGCTATAATTGTATTTTTTGCTAGTCCCTTTTCAACAACGAGAAAATGGATAAAGTCATCCAACCTGTCTTCCATTTCTATTACTCTCCATTCAGATAAAACAGTTTCAGCCTATCAAGCATGCTTGTTTCATTTTTATTTAACGTGCCCGATACTTTGATCGCTGCTCCTTCCGGTGTGTCATACCGGTGATAACTTTCATATTCTTCGTTCACCCACATGATACCATAATAAAATAGAATCGTGCATCCAGTAAACAAAATGAATACTTTTAATGTATGCATAACCAATTCAAACCATGATTTCATTTTCTTGCCCCCATACTTGTTTTAACAGAGATATTCTCTGTTCATATGACTTATTTATTAATCTGTATGTCAATTTGGACAAGAATTATACCTGATAAATAAAAAACCCTTTCTCCATTGGAAAAAAGGGCGTTGAATTTATTCTGTTTCTGCCGTATTTTTCTCTTGGCATCTATAACAAATGCCATGGAAAGTCAAGCGGTGGTCTTTAATCTTAAAGTTCCAGTCTCGTTCCACAATTTCTTCTACGTCTTCCAGAAGATCATCCTGAATTTCATCTACAGCTCCGCACTCAATGCAGACAAGGTGATGATGGAAATGGGCGGCGCCTTCCTGGCGGAGATCATATCGGGACACACCATCCCCGAAATTGATTTTATCTACAATTTTCAGTTCAGTTAGCAGTTCAAGTGTTCGATATACTGTCGCCAGTCCGATTTCAGGAGATTTCTCTTTGACAAGCAAATAAACATCTTCCGCACTCAAGTGGTCTTCTTCATGTTCAAGCAATACGCGAACGGTAGACTCGCGTTGCGGCGTTAATTTATAGCTGGACGAATGCAGCTGTTTCTTGATTCTCTCGATTCTGTTTTCCATTTCGATAGTTCTCACTCCCCCGCCACTGTTCTTTTATTATATCAGAACGGAAAGGAGATTCAAAATAAAATAATTACAATGAAGAAACAATAACTATTGTCATTTAATATTCATTTTAATTCAATGAATTGATAACTGCCTTCAATGCTGCCGGAGATAAATATGCCTCGATTGCTGCTGCCATCGCCAGAAAGACGAGTGCTGCTAGAAAGGAAAAGATATACCTAAAAAAGGAAGGCATGATCGGCTGGCTGATTTTTTTCATGAATTGATTCTTGATCATTTTTAAAGAAAATGTCACTGCCATCGCTGCAGTAATAATAAAAACCGGGATAATGATGAAGTTTTGCGGGAGGATCGATACAAAAGACAGCAAGAAACCGTCCCACTGCATTTGATTTACGAGAAATCCGACGGTAAAACCAACCACCATCCCTTTCATAAATAAAAGGACCAGGATAACTGGCAGGCCAATGATCGAAACTCCTAAAATCCATATTAGGCCAATGAACTTGCCATTATGCATAAAGCTTTGTAAAAATAAATCCCTTCCATCCGCTACTTTACCGGAAGCAGCCTGTCCAAAAAACTGGGAAAGATAATAGAATAAATCTTCCTTTTGCGTGAAACTAAGACTATTCACAATCACTGCCCCAAAGATGACCCCCATCAGAAAAAGGACAATGACAAAAAGATAAATAGAGGAATATTCTCGTAAATGATTTACTGCGACGTCCTGGTACCTTCGTTTCTTCATCTCTTTTCCTCCTGCATATTGATTACTACCATCATATGCAGTTACCGAGGAAGAAGAACTAAATAAAATCTGTGTACTATTTTCAAGTGACTATTTATTTACCCAATTTCTCTTGCAGTTGCAAGTATTGAACGGCATATGCTGTTTTTGCATCATAAATTTTTTGTTCCGTTATCAGCTGCGCCGCTTCTTCCAGACTCACTTCCATCAAATTGACAAATTCGTCCTCGTCGGCTGCTGCTGGATTGTCTTTTTTCACGAGCCCAGTTGCCTTATAGATATGAATAATTTCATCGGCGAAGCCTGGAGAGGTATAGAAGGAAATCAGCCAATCCATGCTGGCACATTCATAACCAGTTTCTTCTTCCAGCTCTCGGGCAGCACATATCTCGGGTTTTTCACCAGCCTCTAGCTTGCCGGCCGGTATTTCGATAATCGTCCTTTCAAGAGCCTTTCTGTATTGTTCGACCATGACAATTTTATTGTCAGCAGTAACCGGAATCACAGCCACCGCCCCTGGATGCTTGACGATTTCGCGTTGAGATGTTTTCCCGTTCGGCAATTCTACCTCATCTACCTGTAGGCTAATGACTTTTCCTGTAAAGATTTTTTTTGTTTTCAATGTTTTTTCTTCAAGAGATTTCATTCGAGTTCCCCCCTGTTCTAATCCAATATCAAACGCTCATACAATTTTACCATACTTATTTGAGAGGAGTATGGCAATGAAAGTGTACGTGCACGGTCAAGGGATCACGATTGCTGGAAAAGCGTGGGAAATTAAAGCGATTTTAAAAGAGTACGGCAAACAGCATGTCCTGGTGAAAGACTGGCTGAAAACAGTTCATCAGCCAGTGGGCCGTTCTGATTAGTTGAATTCACACCTCCCCTTCCGATAAAATGGAGGTATTATTCATACAACGGAGGGATGGAATGGAAAAACGGCAATTAGGCTCATCTGGATTATTTGTTAGTGAAATCGGGCTTGGCTGCATGTCACTTGGTACAAATTCCGCCAAGGCACAGGCTGTGGTTGAAGCTGCCCTCGAGGAAGGGATCAATTATTTTGACACCGCCGATTTATACGACTTTGGAGAAAATGAAAAGATCGTCGGACAGGCACTTCGGACTGTCAGAGACCAGGTTGTCATTGCCACTAAAGCCGGAAATCGCTGGACCGAGACAAGGGACAGCTGGACATGGGATCCCTCAAAAAAACATATCAAAGAGGCAGTCAAACAAAGCCTGAAAAGATTGAATACCGATTATATCGATCTCTATCAGCTTCACGGAGGAACGCTTGAGGATCCAATTGACGAAACAATTGAGGCTTTCGAAGAGTTAACAGCTGAAGGCTTTATAAAGCATTATGGTATTTCCTCCATCAGACCGAATGTCATTCGTGCGTATGCCCAAAATTCCAATATTGTCTCCGTCATGATGCAATACAGCATGCTTGACAGACGTCCGGAAGAAGAAGTGCTCCCTTTTCTTGATGAAAAAGGGATCAGCGTTGTTACCCGAGGAACGGTAGCGAAAGGGATGCTGAGCGACAGGCTGTTGGAAAAGGTGCCCTCCAACGGGTATCTTGATTATAGCTATGGTGAATTAACGAAAATATTGCCGCTACTGAAAGAAAAACTGGCTTCTTCCCATACTCTTACAGAAGCAGCGATTCAATATAATCTAGCAGATCCGGCTATTGCCTCGATTGTCGTCGGGGCAAGCAGCCCAGAGCAAATAAAAGAAACTGCGCGGGCGGCAAGCGCCAATCCACTTTCTGCGGAAGAAATTCATTTGATTAAAACGCTCACGAAAGCCAATTCTTATGATCAGCATCGATAGTCAGCAAGTTGGGGACATATTCGCCGAGTATGTCCTTTTTTGCCTTAGCGTTTCTCACTGGCTAAGACAGCATCAGCAGAATGGTATAAGCTCCCATTCCAGCCGCGAACGCCCAAAAATTGCTTTCCCGCTCCTCAGGAAGCTCCTCCTTCATGACATTCAAAATGATTCCACCTGCGAGTAAAGCAAATAAAACCGCAATGATGTTTTCATTGACCTCCACCATGATTCCGATGGCCCATCCAGCGATGATCGCTCCCGCCAGCAGCCATCTACCGATTCTGTCGTAAACCTCCTTATGTATCTCCCTGAGAGAATGGTCACTTGTGATGAAGTGGACGCCAAGGGCGAAGAAGTACAAAAGCAGGCCTTTGATGGATCCCTGTTCTCCATGCAGCAATAGATAGCCGATCAACCCGTTGTAAAGGAAAAAGGACGTTATATGAATCCAGAACACGCCTGTTGATGCGTGGTTTAAATTATTCTCTTTCTGCTGCTTTTTCTTTGATCTTTTTGCCATGCGCTCCATTCCGTAAAAAAAGGCCAACCCAAGCATTGCAACAATATAGGTATGGTTTTCAAAGAACTTGAGCGCTTCTGTTTGAATATTACGATCGAGGATCTCGATATGTTTATTTAATTCAGGGAGCAGATGGATGAAAACATATGCCACGGAAATGCCACCGGCAGCTGAGAGCAACTTGCTTCTTGGTACATTCCCAAGAAACGGCAAATATCTGGAAAATAGATGAATGGCAACGAAGCCTGCTGCCAGTAAAAAAGTTGTGAAGACCACAAAACCTTCCCCTTTGCTATTTTTACTTAATTTGCCCCATAGCATCGGAAGCAAAACATGCTTCAGAATGGCCTCCAGCGTTTCGCTTTTTCCTCGAGCTCCATAATCGTTGGAGCTTTGGTCTCCATATATGATTCGATATCATTTTTATGTTTCCGGGCTGCCTCTTCCTTTACGCGCGCATATTCTCCCGCTTCTTTTGAATGAAACCTTAAATAGTCACGGAAAACAAGATGCCTGTATATCTGATCGCTGCCTTTTTCGAACGCGTGCAGATGCACTTTCCGAATACCGTTCTCATCGACTTTTTGGAAATACCGCCTCTCCTGAATTCCGTTTTCTCCCATGGCAGCGTATCCAGCAGCTTCAAGCGCCGGTGTTGCTTCTTCTACTAATTCGAGGCTATTTGCAGCCAGCATGATGTCGATAATTGGCTTTGCGCTTAAACCTGGGACAGATGTACTGCCGATATGGTAGATCTCTGCCCCATTCCAGTTAAAAATTTCGCCAATTAGCTGCTTCTCCTGTTCAAAAAGTGCTGGCCATTCGGTACGATATGCCACCACTTCTACTCTTCGTTTTGTCATTTAAACTTATTCCAATCCATGTCGCTTTCAGACAGAAGTTCTTCAAACGATTTGTTTTTCTCTTTTTGACGCTTTTCTTCCTTCTTTCGCTGCAATTCAGCCTGCTTCTGCTTTTCTTCCTCTTCCTTTAGCTGCAGTTGCTGGGCTTTTAGTTTCTGCATGATATCCTGGTTCAGCAGGTCCCCTAATGTTGCCGGTTTTTCGTCTTTTTTAACTGGCTGCTGGCGTTTTTGTTTTTTCTTCACTTATGGATCCCTCGGTTCTATGCATTTTAAAGTTTGGCTCCTTTGCAAAGCCGTTTAGTTAAAAGATTATACCATCTATAAAGAAGGAACGCCCAATTTAAAGGCGTTCCTGGTGGTCAATATGCGTCCAGTTTTACCGCGTCATCCACCTGCAGTTCTGGTTGCGTTGATTGAATTACCTCTTCGACTGTGTAGCCTGTTGCTACTTCAACGAGCTTCAGACCGAATGGCGTCACGTCGATCACCGCCATGTCGGTGATGATTCTGTTTACCACATTTTTCCCTGTCAGTGGCAGACTGCATTCCTTGAGGATTTTCGCTTCCCCGTTCTTGTTTACATGCTCCATGATGACGATGATTTTCCGCGCACCGTGGACTAGATCCATTGCGCCTCCCATTCCTTTGATCATCTTCCCTGGAATCATCCAGTTTGCAAGATCACCAGCTTCAGAGACTTCCATGCCACCAAGGATGGCGATATTGATATGCCCTCCGCGAATCATTGCAAAAGATTCAGCAGAGTCAAAATAAGCTGATCCCGGAATGGCGGTGACCGTTTCCTTTCCGGCATTGATCAGATCAGGATCAACGTTTTCTTCTGTTGGGTAAGGTCCGATTCCCAGCAGTCCGTTTTCCGACTGGAGAACGACCTGTTTATCTTCAGAAAGGAAGTTTGCTACAAGTGTTGGCATCCCAATCCCAAGGTTTACGTAAAAGCCGTTCTCGATTTCTTTTTCCGCCCGGCGCGCGATTTTTTCCCGGACATTCCCTTTGTTCTTAATCATATTCCTTCCCCTTTCATGGTCAGCCAGAGTTAACTTCTCACTGTAAGCCTTTCAATCCTCTTCTCCTGATTGCCCTCAATCAGTGTCTGAACGTAAATGCTTGGAGTATGGATACTGTTTGGTTCCAATTCGCCCACTTCATAAAGATTCTCTACTTCGGCAATCGTGACCCTTCCGGCTGCTGCAATCATCGGATTGAAGTTCCTTGCCGTTTTATGGTATACAAGATTGCCCATTTTATCGCCCTTCCACGCTCTGACTATACTGAAGTCTGCTGTCAGTGATTCTTCAAGAAGATACTCCTTGCCATTGAACATGCGGGTTTCTTTTCCATCGGCGATTGGCGTTCCTACACCCGCCGGCGTGTAGAAAGCCGGAATACCGGCACCACCGGCCCTAATTTTCTCCGCAAGCGTGCCCTGTGGAATCAATTCAACCTCGATTTCGCCAGAGAGTACTTGACGCTCGAATTCTTTGTTTTCGCCCACATAGGAACCTACCATTTTTTTGATCTGCTTATTTTTAAGCAGCAGGCCAAGCCCCCAATCGTCGACGCCGCAGTTATTCGAAATGACGGTCAAGTCTTTTACACCTTTTTCAACGAGCGCGAGGATTGCGTTTTCAGGAATCCCGCAGAGACCGAAACCGCCAACCATTAAGGTTGCTCCATCATGGATATCCGCTACGGCGTCTTGAAAGGATGTGCAAATTCTTTTCATCGTTTTTCCCCCTTTGATTATGTTCGCACCGCACTTTCCTTACTTCTATATATTTACTTCTATTGCTTTTCAAAAAATCCCTTTTATTTTATCAAAATTTTATTTATTCTTGCATTTTTAAAAATATTCTATTTACAATAAAGGTATCTTAAGAGGAGAGGATAACGAATGCTCTCACTTCCCAAAAAGGGAGAGATTTTGGAAGCAGTTATTTTAAGCTTTTTTGAAGTTTCATTTTTCATGGTAAAATAGATAGGGAACTTTAGTTTTCGGAGGGATTAGCTTGAAAAAGGCGTTTCGTGTTTTATTTTCACTTTTACTGATATTTGCCTCCTTTGGCATATTCATTTCAAATAAAGTCATGTTTTTAAAAAGGAGGGAGGAGGAGGAAATTGTTCACCAGGAAGCGGAGGCTGGCCATCTGATTCCTGGCGAGTATGAGTCCCTTCCAAAAACGGAAGTGACCATCCCTTCATCCTTTGGCTATGAGGTGAAGGCTATCCTGGTAGAACCCCATGACACGAATCATTATATTATAATTTCCCACGGTGTGACCCAGAGCAAAATGAATTCTATAAAATATATGAATCTCTTTCTGAACAGGGGCTTTAATGCGGTTATTTACGACCATCGCCGCCACGGGGAATCCGGTGGGAAAACAACAAGCTATGGATATTATGAAAAATTCGATCTTCAATCGGTGGTACATTGGCTAAGAAAAGAAAAAGGTTCGGATCTCCTGCTTGGCATCCATGGGGAATCCATGGGCGCTGCGACCTTGCTTCTGTACGCAGGGATGCTTGAGGATGGTGCTGATTTCTATATTGCGGATTGCCCGTTTTCCGACTTCAGCGAACAGCTCGCTTATCGAATCAAGGAAGAAGTCAAACTATTCCCGCCAAAACTTTTGCTTCCGGTAGCCAATCTGTTTATCCGTATTCGCGATAAATATTCCTTAAGTGAGGTATCTCCGATTGCAGTTATCGAAAATATTAAGAATCCGATCCTGTTTATCCACAGCCGCATGGACGATTTCATTCTGCCATCCATGACCGAGGCTCTGTTTAAACAGAAAAAAGGACCAAAGAAGCTGTTCATGGCTGAAAACGGCCTTCACGCCCAATCATACAGCCAAAATCAGGAGCAATACGAAAAAGTAGTCGATGAATTTCTTGAGGAATACGTGTTTTAACGGTGATGATATTGCTGCTGCGGACAGCATGCTATTAGAAAAGGGTACCTGGAGCCGCCCTTTACCCCTTTTCTCCTGGCGATCGATTTCTTTTCCTTCTGCATTCAATTATCATTTTTTGTAAACGTTTGTTTTATCATAAAAACTCATTCTTGGATTTAGATACTCATTCGGGCTTTTCAATTGGAAGCATCCGTTGGTCTTATGAAAGTCCAGCGTCATTTCCTCAGCAAAAAATACTTCCTTCGCTTTTTCGATATAAATGGAGATATTTCCTGTTTCTATTGAGTGCTCTTCCGCTTCTTTTTCCCTTTCAAACCAGAGAGCAGCCACACCATTCACTGCACAACCGCAGCCGTCTATATCGTATTTCAATTTCACATAACCTTGTTTGCCTGCGATTTGTTCACTCAGTTTATTTGATGCTGCTTCGGTGATTTTCAATTTCACGATTGCACTTCCTTTCCGAGATTTCATTTTACCATACAGATCCCTTTTTTACGTTCCCAGCTCTATGTGAAAATGTCTTGCAATTTTCCTATTTAACTTTTACTATCAAAGATAATTCTGACAACCTGAAAGGAGTGCTTTTTTTGTCAAAAGTTACAATTAAGGTCAATGATAATGGATCTTTACGGATTTCCGGCGATGTAGAGCTGCTGGATGGAGCCGGCAATAAGTATGAGACAAAGCCCGTGTTCTCGCTTTGCCGCTGTGGTATGAGCAAAAATATGCCGTTTTGCGACGCTTCCCATAAAGGGAAATTTGAGTCGTCCGTGCGCGCGCCGCAAGCGGAAGACACGGAATAATCCATTCTGGGGAATGATAGCCATTGTCCCTTTTTGTTGCGGACAATGGCTACCATTCGACTGCAAGCCTGACATCCGCAATTGCTGAGATTTCAATAAGATGAATTTCCTCAAACCGATCGATAATATGGAGTTTCTCCCCAAGCTCGTTCCAGTAATGGACTTTCCCGATCACCAATTCATACTTGCTGTGGCGGAAATAAGAAATGCTGACGAGCCTGTTGTACTCCATCGCCTCAAGGATTGTTTCATTCAATTGCTCAAGCTGCTGTTCATCCAGTTGTTTCTCTTTTTCGTATTGATCTTCCTGTGCCCAGTCACGGAGCATTTTTACATGTTCAGGAAGCATCATAGATGTCCACTTGATTCTTCCGCGGTCACGAATCAACTTTTCTCCTCCTTTAAAATATTAACCCTTATGCCCACCTACAAGTGCGGCCCGATGCCTTGCTGTTCCGGCTGCCGTATAGGAAACCGCCCTTAGGAGAGCCGTGGAACCGTAACGGCTACGAATTCGATCCATTGCATAGCCGAGTTCTTTCTTTTTCCATCCGTTCAACTCGAAAAGATCGAGTTGAAACTCACTGTCCGTAACGAGATTCCCAATCGAGATTGAAATGCTCCGCACCGTTTTTCCAGCGTAGTTCTCGGCGAAAAGATCAAGACAGACACGATACACGTCCATCGTAATATTGGTGGGCTCTCCTATCGTCCTTGACCGCTGGAAGCCGCCGCCAAATTCATCCTGGCTATAGCCGATCCCTAAGCTGATTGTTCGGCCTGCCTTCCCATGGCTTCTGGCTCTGCGTGCGACTTCTTCACACATTTCAAGGATGACATGGTTGACTTCTTCTCTTTCTTTGTAGTCCCGAAGCAGAATTTGGCTTTTTCCAAAGCTAATCTGCCCTTCCATAATTGGGGCACCGATATTGGAAAAATCAATTCCCCATGCATGCCAGTACATCTGGTTTCCCATAATGCCAAATTTCTTCTCGAGGACTTCAAGGTCATAACGGGCAAGCTGGCCGACTGTGAAAATCCCCATGCTGTTCAGCGTTTTTTCGACACGACGGCCAATTCCCCACATCTCTCTCAGCGGAGACACATTCCACAGCTTTGTCTGAACATCATTATATGTCCATTCGGCAATCCCTTTGCGCTTTGCCTCAAGGTCCAGGCACAGCTTCGACATCAGCATGTTCGGGCCAATCCCGACCGCGCACGGAAGCTGGAACTCGCGCTCGATATCATCTTTGATTTTTTTGGCGATCGAAGCAGCATCACCCCAAAGCTTAGAGACCCCATCCACTTTCAGGAAGCTTTCGTCCACACTGTAAGTATGAATTGCATCCTTTGGGACATAGCGATTAAATACACGGGAGATTTCAGTGGAGATTCGCAGGTATGTTGACATTTGCGGATCAACGACGACTATTCGCGGATCATCAGGAATTTCAAACTTTCGCGATCCAGTCTTGATGCCAAACTCCTTTTTCAAACGAGGGGAAGCTGCCAGGACGACACTTCCGGGACGATCGAGATTCCCGACGACAGCCAGGTAACATTCAAGAGGATCAAGGCCGAGCATCACGGCGGAACAGCTGGCATAGAAGCTCTTGATATCCACACATAAAATTTTGTTTTGCGGCATTTCGCTGTAATCTACCATGTCTTCCCTCCCCTTTGCAGAAAAAGAACATTTGTTCCGTATCATTCTACCCATTATATTAAGCGAATATGCGTTCGATTTCAATGGAAATTTTCCGGGTGACTGACTTAATTAAGGAGAAACTAGGGAATAATACCAAGACTGGAGTGTGCGAAAGCCTGTGTTCCTAGTTAAAAAACCGCCAAAATGGATGGCGGTCTGGAAGTTTATTTTTTATTGAAGAAGTTTTTGCCAAATAATTCAAAAGTCCGGGGGAACAAGGTGTAAAATATACTGCCTGCGCTCATCCAGCGCGGCAGATTGATTTCCCTTGTCTTAGTCATCATCCGGTCGACTACCTGCTTTGCGACATATTCCGGCTTCAGCATGAATCGTTTGACACTTTTCACATACGTTCCCTGCTTATCCGCAATAGTAAAGAAGTTGGTTGCAATCGGTCCCGGATTAACAGAAGTGACAAAAATATGGTCATCAGCAACCTCCATGCGAAGACTGTTCGTGTAGCCAAGCACCGCATGCTTTGTTGCCGAGTAAACACTTGATTTCGGCGTAGCAATTTTGCCTGCCTGGGAAGCGATGTTGATGATATGTCCGCTGCCACGCTGTTTCATGCCCGGAAGAACCATTGATGTACAGGCAATCAAGCCAATAACATTGACATCGAACATCGACTTAATTTCCTCCGTTTTCACTTCATGGGCAAAATCAAAAATGCCGAATCCAGCATTATTGACCAATATATCGGCATAGCGAATGTCCGAAAGCACCTCAAAAAAAACTTTCTTGACTGCTTCTGGGTCTGAAACATCCAGCTGCCGTGCATGGATATTGATGGCGTACTTCGATTGCAATTCTTTTTTTAATATTTCCAGCTTGTCAATACTCCGGGCCAAAAGGACAAGGTTCGCTCCGCGCGCAGCGCAAAGTCTGGCAATCTCAGCCCCTATTCCTCCCGACGCACCGGTAATGATAATGTTTTTTCCTTTTAAAGATGGCATCAGTTTCACCTCATTTTGCTGTATAAACGAAGAAATCCCCTTCTTCTCTGACTGAAATCGCGTCCAAGGATTGTAAATAATCAAGCTGTCCGACGGTTTCCGAAATCGTCAGGTTCAGTTCACGTTCATATACCGTCGGGAAAAGCAATTTGCAGATCTCAAAAACGGTGAGTTCCCTGCCTTCGAGCATTCCTCTGACTTGCATGGCACGGTCATGCTGGCGGGCGAGCCTCTTGTCAATCAGACGATGCAATTCCATGATCTCCGTTCCATGGCCTGTGTATACCAGCCCTACCCGGTACTGCTGCAGTTTTTTTAAGGTTGTATTATATTGAACCAGAGATCTCGGCCTTTCCAGTTCTCCTGGCAGCGGTGGTTCAAGCAATGGATTGGGCGAGATTCCAGCAAGGATCGTATCCCCTGCGATCATTGTGCCATCTTTTTCACGCAAAAGCACGATATGACTCTGAGCATGGCCCGGTGTTTCAATCACCTTCCATCCTGGCAGCGCCGGCGGGACGTCATTTTCTAAAATAGTCCCTGTTAATGAGCGATTGCATGAAAATACTAATGCCTTTTTCATTCCTTTCATTGAAGGAACAAAATATTGCTCTGGTATGGCTGACTGCATAAAAATTTTTTCGTAGAATTCCTTATGTTCCTTCTCGAAATCCGAAGTTCTGTTGATCCATCTTTCATTCAGGTGATGACCATATACTTCAAGGTCGGGTGAAAGGTAGTCCAGCATCCCAACATGATCCGGATGATCATGAGTCAGGATCACCTGCTCCACATCCTCCGGCTTCAATCTTAAATCGGACAGTTGAGATTGGAACGACTCCCAGGACTCTTTCGTTTTTGTACCCGCGTCCACAAGTGTCAACCTGTCCCCTTTTATTAAATAGGCATTCACATCACCAACCGAAAAAGGCGTTGGCAAAGTCAATTTAGCAATTCCATCTTTCCATTCAACCATAATCTCTATACACCCCAAAAACATTATTTTTCTATAAGGTAAAGTAATGAATTGTTTAAAAAAGCACTTATCTTTATTGATTCTAGTATTTTCCCAATATAAAGTTAAGTTTACCTGTAAAGTGGAGAAATGTCATTAATTCCACCTCTCATTTTCAGAAAAAACTAAAAACTAATTTTTTTCGCTTGACATAAGGGTAGTCTTTCTTGCATAATTACTATTAAAATTTCGTATTTAATTAAAAGCAATTGAGCAAGACGAGTAGACAGGAATGGTGTTAGAGAGTGGAGCCCACCGGCTGTAAGGCTCCGCGGCCCTCTTCCTGTTGAAGCCTACCTTGCGAGCTGCCAGGAAAACCTGGACGTATTCCGGCGTTAACGGCTATTGAGCTGCACTTCTTCGGCAAATGCCAAAGAAGTGAATGAAGGTGGTACCACGGAAGCATGGCCTTTCGTCCTTTTACGGATGAAGGCCTTTTTGTATTTATCTAAAAAAACGAAAACTATGGAGGCGAATCTGATGAAGAAGCTTGTTTTTGTAGGAGCAGGATCGATGGCAGAAGCAATGATTTCCGGGATAGGAGCAAGCGGGCTTCTTCCGGCAGAACAAATATGGGTCACAAATAAACAGGATACAGACAGATTGAAAACATTGGAACAGAAATATGGAATACAGGCAACATATGATTGCGACATCCTTTTTAAGGATGTAGATGCCGTCGTCCTGGCGATGAAGCCAAAGGACGCCTCCATCGCGATGGAGGAAATCAAACACTACTTGACAGAAGGAATGCTGGTTATCTCCGTCCTCGCTGGCGTATCGATTAATGCCATTGAAATAGCAGCGGAAAAATCCCTTGCCGTGGTCAGGGCAATGCCGAACACCTCGGCTGCGGTTGGGAAATCGGCAACTGCTATAGCCGTGAATTCCCATGTAAGTAAGTCCCAAAAGACGCTGGTACAAGAACTTTTTAACACAGTTGGCCAGACGACAATCGTGGAGGAAGATCAACTCGATGCCGTCACGGGATTATCTGGCAGTGGGCCAGCTTATATTTATTATCTTGTGGAGGCGATGGAAAAAAGCGCCGCGGAAATCGGTCTCGAAAAACAAACAGCAAAGCAGCTGATTATCCAGACACTGCTCGGTGCAGCGGAAATGCTGACACAATCGGATAAGGAGCCTGCACAACTGCGCTTGGAGGTAACGAGCCCAGGTGGTACGACGGAAGCAGGCATCAATGTTCTCGAGCAGCATGGGGTTCAAACGGCTATAGTATCTTGCATAAAGGAAGCTACCGCCCAATCAAAAAGACTTGGCCATTTGCTGGGAAACGAAATGACAGCCGCAAACCGCCATATTTAGAATGGAAAACTGGTATCCTATTTCACAACGATTGGAAAAAACACCTTTAAGTGAGTACAACTTTTCCCTTCCTCTTCAAGCCCTGTTATACTGAAAATATATTTTGGATAGCGAAATAAAGGAGGCTTCTGGATTGGAAAAGAAATTATTTTCACCGTATACACTGAAAGAGTTGACCTTAAAAAATAGGATCGTCATGGCACCAATGTGCATGTACTCTTGTGAAAAGGAAGACGGGATGGTCACTGACTTTCATACGACACACTATGTAAGCCGGGCAGTCGGTCAAGTGGGTCTGGTCATCCTTGAGGCAACCGCGGTTACACCACAGGGCAGGATATCTCATCAGGATTTGGGAATTTGGAGCGATGAGCATGTTTCCGGACTGGCAAAACTGACTGAGCTAATCAAGCAATACGGCGCCAAAGTTGGTATCCAACTGGCACATGCCGGCCGAAAAGCAGCATTGCGTGATGAAATCATCGCCCCATCAGCGATCGCTTTCGATGAAAATTATAAGGAACCAAAGGCAATGACGGTGGAAGAAATCAAGGAAACCGTCGAGGCATTCAGAAATGCCGCAGAAAGGGCTAAGCGTGCTGGCTTCGATGTAATCGAAATTCATGCTGCACACGGGTATTTGATCAACCAGTTCCTTTCGCCACTCACGAACAAACGGTTAGACCATTACGGTGGTACGAAAGAGAACCGTTTCCGCTTCCTAAAGGAAGTTCTTGAAGAAGTAAAAACCGTTTGGGAAGGACCTCTGTTTGTCCGCGTTTCTGCATGCGATTACCATGAAGATGGCTTGACTGCCGATGATTACGTAGAAATTGGTGCATCGCTGAAAGAACTTGGAGTTGATTTAATTGATGTCAGCTCTGGTGCTGTTGTGCCGGCAAGAATTAACGCCTATCCAGGCTATCAAGTCAAGTTTTCTGAAAAAATCAGACATGGAGCAAATATTGCTACCGGAGCTGTCGGATTGATCACAACCGGTATCCAGGCGGAAGAAATCCTCCAAAATGACCGTGCAGACTTAATTTTCCTTGCACGAGAACTGCTGCGTGATCCATACTGGCCAAGAACGGCAGCGAAAGAACTCGGAACAAGCATTAAATCACCTAAGCAATATGAACGAGGGTGGATATTTTAACAAAGCAATAGAAAGAGAGGCTGACATTATTAACAGCCTCTTTTTTCTATTATTCCCAGCCTTTTTCGTAAGAACAGAGCAGCCTTTGCGTGTGATCTTTTCTCTATTTATCTTTAACCCTTAAAAGTCTCAATCCGTTGAGTGTTACAATCAGGGTTGCACCCATGTCAGCGAAAATCGCGATCCACAAGGTAAGCCAGCCTGGGATGACCAGCAAGAGCGCGAGCAATTTCACACCGATCGAGAATGCGATGTTCTGCTTAATGATCGCCAGTGTCTTCCGGCTTAGTTTGATCGTAAAGGGGAGCTTTTTCAAGTCATCGGCCATCAACGCAATATCAGCCGTTTCGAGTGCTGTATCGGTCCCCGCCCCGCCCATCGCGATACCAACAGTGGCCGCAGCAAGTGCAGGCGCATCGTTTATTCCATCGCCGACCATTGCGACTTTTCCATGATCTTTCTGCAAAGACTTAATGAATGCCAGTTTTTCCTCAGGCAGCAAATCAGATTGAATATCTGACACACCCGCCAGGCTGCCAATTGCCTGTGCTGTCCCTCTATTGTCCCCTGTCAGCATAATCGTTTTTTCAACCCCAAGTTCATGAAGACGGGCAACGACTTCCCTGCTCGATTCTCTTACTTCGTCCGCGACGGCAATCAAGGCAAGCAAGTTGGCATCTGCTCCAACAACCATCACTGTTTTTCCTTCTGCCTGCAAAGCAGCAATTTTATCTGAAGCGGAAGATGGAATACCACCATCCACTATTTCATTAAGGTAGGCAGGGCTTCCGATATGGAAAGTAGCCCCATCGACTGCTCCCTTTAAACCTTTTCCAGTTACCGATGCGAACGCTTCGATCTGTTTCTGCCTGAACGGCACTCCAACCGTTTCTGCTTTGCGGACAATCGCAGCAGCTAACGGGTGCTGTGACTTATTTTCCAATGCGGCAACCTTAGCAAGAAGTTTTCTTTCATCTGTGCCAGCCAGCAGCACAAAATCGGTCACTTCCGGGACACCCTTAGTCAGCGTCCCAGTTTTATCAAAAGCCACTGCTTTAAGCATGCCCATCTCTTCCAGATGGACACCACCTTTAACGAGTACACCATTTTTGGCTGCATTGCCGATTGCGGTCACGATGGATACCGGCGTTGAAATCACGAGTGCGCAAGGGCAGCCGACAACAAGGACTGCTAATCCCTGATAAATCCATTCATTCCAGTCGCCATTGAACAAAAGCGGAGGTACAATCGCTACCAAAAAGGCAACCAGGATGATAATCGGTGTGTAGTACTTAGCGAATCGATCTACGAAGGCTTGTGAAGGTGCCTTTTCTGCCTGAGCTTCCTCGACAAGATGGATGATTTTAGCGATGGTACTATCCTCGACTAACTTGGTTACTTTAACCTCCATCAATCCCTCCCCATTAATCGACCCAGCGAAGACTTCATTGCCCACATTTTTCTCAGCGGGTACAGACTCACCGGTGATTGCCGACTGATTTACAGCCGAGCTGCCCGCTGTGACGTCTCCGTCCATGGCAATCTTTTCACCAGGCTTGACAATCATGATATCGCCGACCTCTATCTCTTTTACATGGATGGTAAATTCCCTGCCGTTGCGGCGTACCAGTGCTTCTTTTGGAGCGATATCCATTAACGAACGAATCGACGCTCTTGCCTTATCCATCGAATATCGCTCAAGAACCTCGCTGATCGCAAACAAAATGACAACGACAGCACCTTCGCTCCATTCACCAATAATCGCAGCGCCGATAATGGCGACGGTCATCAGAGCCCTCATGTCAAAGTCAAGTCTTAACAGATTCTTTATCCCACTTTTAAAAAGTGTATAGCCGCCAATAAAAATGGCGCCCAGGAACAATAGAATTGCAGTCACTGATTTTTCGTCGTACAGCGACGCTACAATAATCATTGCCCCGCTGAGCAGCAAATTCGCGTTTTCCTGCCAAAATGGCTTCTTTTTCCCAACAGGAGCCTCGGCGTTATCAGGGAAAAGTCTCAGGTTTTCGAACGCACCAGCCCGCTCCAGTTCTTCCATCGAGGTATTGCCGTACACTGTTATCTTAGAAGCGCCAAAATTAACCTTTGCATCAAAAACACCATCCAGGTGCTTTACGTTCTGTTCGAACTTTCCAGCACAGCTTGCTCAGGTGAAGCCCTGTACCCGGTATATTGTTTTTTCTCCAGTCTGAACTGCTTCAGTCATTAAACTCCATCTCCTTTTGGTGTTCAAAGGCCATTTGAATTATTTGCTTCACATGGTCATCCACCAGAGAGTAATAAACAAGCTTCCCTTCCTTGCGATATTTGGCAAGACCGAGAACTTTCAGCGTACGGAGATGGTGGGATGCAGTCGCGGTTGAAGCCTTAACGATTCCGGCCACGTCACACACACAAAGTTCATCCCCCACAAAAAGCGAATAGGCGATCTTTATTCGCGTTTCATCGGATAAGGCTTTGAAAATTTTTGCGGCATCCGCTGTATTTTTTTCCTTTAACTTACCAGCAACCGCTTCAACCTTATCTTCGTGGACACAGTTAACCTGACAGACATCCTGCTCCTTCAATTTATCATCCACCTCATTCAAATCATCATTTGAATATATCATATTCAAACCACCGTTTGAATGTCAATAAAAAAACCAGGATTTTCTCCTGATTTTAAAGATTAGGCTATTTTTTCTCCCTGTTGGTCAGCAACCTTTTAAAATAAAATCCTAATTATTCGATTCAGAAGTGTGTTTTCACTCGCTGTCCAGCAGCACTAGCTGACGTACAAGATAGATTGTTTTCAATCGTCACACCCCTTTATTCGTCATGATCATATGGAATCAGGACTTCCATAAAGTCCTCTGATAGGACAGTGTTGGGAAAAATTGTTTTGGCTTCCGCTTCGAGCTGCTGCCAGTCATTACGGTCATATCTTGAACTAATATGGGTAAGGCACAGCTTTTTCGCTCCAGCATGCAAGGCTGTTTCGGCTGCCTGCAATGTAGTCGAATGGAAATACTCATGCGCGATCGCCTCTTCACCTGCTGAAAAAGTGGACTCATGGATAAGCAAATCAGCCTTCTCAGCAAGTAGCTGAGCATTTTTGCATTTTCTTGTGTCTCCTAAAATAGAGATAATCCGGCCTTTTTGCGGCGGTCCGACAAATTCCGTAGGGTCAATCATCGTACCGTTGTCCAATATGACTTCTTCCCCATTCTTGATTTTCCTGTAATCAGGGCCAGGCTTTACCCCTGCAGCTTGAAGCTTATCTGCAAGGAGTGTACCCGGCCGGTCCTTTTCAATGATTCTATAACCGTATGAAGGAATTCCATGTTCTAAAAGTCTTGCCTCCACAATAAACTGTTCATCCTCGAATATGATTCCTTCTTCCAGCTCGACAATCTCCATCGGATACTTCAAATACGTTTTGCTAATTTTCAAGGATATTTCAATATATTCTTTGATCCCCGGCGGTCCATAAACAGTAACCAATGAATTCCCGCCCTGGAACGAACGGCTGGACAGCAAACCGGGTAAACCATAAATATGATCGCCGTGCAGATGGGTGATGAAAATTTTTTCAATTCTGCGCGGCTTTATGCTTGTATGTAATATCTGATGCTGGGTTGCTTCCCCACAGTCGAACAGCCAGATAGCACCCCGCTCCTCGAGCAATTTCAGGGCAATTGATGTAACATTCCTTAATTTTGCGGGAACACCCGCACCTGTCCCCAGAAAAAAAACATCCATGCCTAATATCCTCCTGACCTTTTGTATACAAGCGTTCCCGCTTTTCTTTTCAATATATCATATGAAACAGATTCTATCTAAACAGAATGTTGCTGAAAGGGAGAATAGGATAGTTCGATACAAATTGCAGAAACTAACTTCAGGCCAAAAAAGTTGCTAATTGTTATCGAAACGGATAAAATTTTGTATTTGTAAAGTGATTTTTATTCACAGAGATTGTTGCTTTCCATTTTCCGGTGAAAAAAACGGAAACGGGAAGGAGCCTTTACATATTTCTAAATAGAAGAGAGGTTCTATATTGTGGCACACAACGAAAAACCAACCGCTTTAATCATGATCTTCGGGGCTACAGGAGACCTGGCAAACCGAAAACTGTTCCCTTCCCTATACAATTTATATGCAAAAGGGCAACTGGACAAGTTCGCAGTCGTTGGCGTTGCCCGCCGTTCCCTGACAAATGAAGAATTTCAGCTGAGGGTAAAAGAGTCTGTAACAGAACATGGCGAGGCTGCAGCGAATCTTGATGAGTTCGTTTCTAAATTTTATTATCACTCCCATGATGTGACTGACTCAAGTTCCTATATCGCACTTGGCAAGCTGGCAGAGGAGCTTGACGAAAATTACCGGCTTGATGGCAATAGAATATTCTACCTGGCAATGGCACCAGAATTTTTTGGAACAATTGCTGAGCATTTAAAGAAAGATAAGCTAACGAATGTCACAGGATTTAAGAGGCTCGTCATTGAAAAGCCATTTGGCCATGACCTTGAATCCGCCAAAGTGTTAAATAAGCAGATCCGGACCGCTTTTTCTGAGGATGAGATCTACAGGATCGACCATTACCTCGGTAAAGAGATGGTGCAAAATATCGAAGTCATCCGCTTTGCAAACGCAATGTTTGAACCGCTTTGGAATAACCGCTACATTTCTAACATCCAGGTAACTTCCAGTGAAACACTTGGTGTGGAAGAACGCGGCCGCTATTATGAAAAGAGCGGAGCACTCCGGGACATGGTCCAGAACCATATGCTTCAGATGGTGTCTTTGCTGGCGATGGAACCGCCTATCAAATTGACAACGGATGAAATACGTTCTGAAAAAGTAAGAGTGTTCCGTGCACTTCGCCCGATTATCGGCGAGGAAGTAAACGACTATTTCGTCCGTGGCCAATACGGACAGGGATCGATGAATGAAAAAGAGGTTCCAGCATACCGTCAGGAGGAAATGGTTGACCCTGACTCTAATACCGAGACATTTGTCGCAGGCAAGCTGATGATTGATAACTTTCGCTGGGCTGGAGTACCGTTTTATATCCGAACAGGAAAAAGAATGAAAGCTAAATCAACAAAAATTGTCATTCAATTCAAAGATATCCCAATGGATTTATATTACCAGCGAGAACAGACGGTAAATCCAAATCTGCTGGTGATCCATATCCAGCCAGAAGAAGGAATTACGCTTCACTTAAACGCGAAGAAATCTGGTCAAGGTACAGAAGCTACCCCTGTCAAATTGAATTATGCTAATAAAGGGATCGATGGATTGAATACTCCAGAAGCATATGAGAAGCTGCTGTATGATTCATTGCGCGGGGATGCAACAAACTTCACTCATTGGGATGAAGTCGCGCTATCCTGGAGTTTCGTCGATAACATTTCTGCAGTATGGGAAAACACAAATGAACATTCCTTCCCGAACTATGAATCAGGCTCGATGGGTCCTGAGGCAGCGGACAAACTGCTCAAAAATGACGGATTCTTCTGGTGGCCAGTCACTGAAATTGACGTGGATAATTGCTAGTTAAGAAAAAACCGGGCGAAAACCGCCCGGTCCTTTTTTGGGTTTGGCTGATTAACGTGCTGTTGATTGGAACGGATGACACTATTCTTTATACAAAAGAAAAAACTGGAACTAATATCTAAACTAAACTGCATCCAAATGCCGAAACGAAAGATACCCTTATGCGAGCATTTCCACCTCCACAAGGGCACCTTTCATGCCGAAAGATATCCTTATGCGAGCATTTTCACTTCTATAAGGGCATCTTTCATGCCGAAAGATACCCTTATGCGAGCATTTTCACCTCCATAAGGGCATCTTTCTTGCCGAGAGATACCCTTATGCGAGCAATAAGTAAAACTGTTTGTATTTTTTATCTCAATACATCTTTGACTTCATTTGGCAGGATCGAAGCGTCTCGAGGGGCAAGGTGCTGGAGCTGAAGCTGGACAATTTTCAAAGAAATTTATACTTTCTTATAAAAAAACAGCGGATACAAGATCCGCTGTTACAGTGTCTTATTCCATCCACTCCGTGTGGAAGATTCCTTCTTTGTCGATGCGCTGATAGGTGTGAGCTCCGAAGTAATCGCGCTGTGCTTGAATCAGGTTGGCCGGCAGTGTTTCTGTCCGGTAGCTGTCAAAGTAGGAAAGGGCAGCTGATAAGCTAGGCACAGGAATTCCGTTGAGAACAGCAGCAGAGATGATTTCTCGCAATGACTGTTGATAGCTTTCTGTAATTTCCTTGAAATATGGATCAAGCAGCAAATTTTTCAAACCTGGGTCACGGTCATAAGCTTCCTTGATTTTTTGGAGGAACTGGGCTCTAATAATGCAGCCTCCTCGAAAAATCATAGCGATTTCTCCGTAGTTCAGGTTCCAGTCATATTCCTCAGAAGCTGCTCTCATCTGCGCGAAACCCTGAGCATAAGAGCAAATTTTGCTTAAATACAGAGCCTTTCGAATCGATTCAATGAATTCCTTTTTGTCGCCATCAAATGGTTTCGCTTCTGGTCCGGTAAGTACCTTGCTAGCCTCAGTTCGCTCTTGCTTCATTGCCGAAATAAACCGCGCGAAAACGGACTCTGTAATAATCGGCAGCGGAACTCCAAGATCCAGAGCACTCTGGCTTGTCCATTTTCCGGTTCCTTTTTGGCCAGCGGTATCAAGGATCACGTCGACCAGCGCTTTGCCAGTTTCATCGTCCTTCTTTGTGAAAATATCTGCTGTAATTTCGATTAAATAACTGTCAAGCTCCCCGTTGTTCCATTCTGCAAATACTTCATGCAGTTCTTCCGCACCCAAGCCAAGAACATGCTTCAGAATGAAATAAGATTCTGCAATCAACTGCATGTCGCCATACTCGATTCCATTGTGGACCATTTTTACATAATGACCCGCTCCATCCGGACCAATATAGGTCGTACAAGCGTCCCCATTGACCTTAGCGGCAATATCCTGGAAGATCGGAGCAACCAGTTCATACGCCTCCTTTTGCCCTCCAGGCATGATCGATGGTCCGTGAAGGGCACCTTCCTCTCCTCCAGATACACCGGTGCCGATAAAGTGAAGGCCAAGCTCGCTCAGCTCCTTGTTCCGACGCTGTGTATCGGCAAAATATGTATTGCCGCCGTCAATGATGATATCGCCCTTTTCAAGATGCGGCTTCAATTGCTCGATTGTCGCGTCGGTCGCAGCACCGGCTTTAACCATCAGCAAGATTTTTCGTGGTTTTTCAAGAGAATGGACAAATTCTTCGATTGAAAATGTTCCGTAAATATTTTTGCCTTCCGTTTCGGCGAGCATTTCATCCGTCTTTTCTCTAGAACGGTTATAGACAGAAACAGAATAACCTCGGCTTTCAATATTCATCGCAAGGTTTTTCCCCATAACCGCGAGGCCAATGACCCCGATTTGCTGTTTTGACATCATTCCAACTTCCTTCCTTTTGCATAACGTTTTTTTTTAAACTATAAATTAATGTAACAATGAATCCAAGAGGGTGCAAACAATTAGGTTTACGAAGCTAAACAACTTTAAAAGTCTTTTTTCTCGAAATCGTCCTTTCCTTTGCGGTCCTGAAGGAAATCCTTATTAAAGCTTGTCCCAGCTCCAGCGTTTTCTCTTGAAGAATGCTTCTTCCTCTGCAATCCCGCACTTTCGATGATCTTTTTGCCGTATTTTTCACGTAGCAGGTTCATCGTATGTAGCAAAGGTTCCTTTTTTGCATCCTGTTCATAGGAAAACAAGTCGAGCTGCTTTACAGCCCGATCCGCTTCTAACAAGTCTGTTCCCGTGATTCCGAGCAAGCGAACAGGATCCCCGTTCCAGTGTTTTAAAAATAAAGCTTTGGCCACAGTAGCAATTTCGTCCTTCTTCGACACCGGGTTCTGAAGCTTTTGGCTTCTTGTAATCGTTTTTCTATCTTTAAACCGGATCATGATGCTAATCGTGGTTGCGACAGCTTCCTTTCTCTTCATCCTGGCAGCTACCTGCTCTGATAAGCGGTCAAGCACCTTCATGAGTTCATGCTGATTCGAAAGATCTCTCGGCAAGGTTGTCGAATTGCCGATACTCTTGAAGTCATAGACCGATTCGGGATCCACCATTCTATTGTCCTGACCGTTTGCTCTTTCTTTTAGCTTCAGGCCATTAATCCCTAACAGGGCTTTCAATTGAATATCATTAGCTTTGGCCAGGTCACCAATAGATAGAATGCCGATACTTTTTAGTTTATCCGCGGTTTTCGTTCCTACTCCATGCATCTCACCGGCTCCGAGCGGCCATAGGATCCTTGGGATATCCCGCTTTCTTAAAATTGTGATTCCCAATGGTTTTTTCATATCGGAAGCTGTTTTCGCCAGGAATTTATTAGGAGCAATTCCAATGCTACATGGCAAATCCAGCTGCTCGAGAATCCGTTTCTGAATACTCTCAGCTATCTCCAATGGTGCCCCGATATCAGCACAATCCGTAATATCCATATACCCTTCATCAATGGAAACAGGTTCCACTAGTTCGGTATATTGGCGCAGAATATCGAACATAGCCGCAGATGCTGTCCGGTATCTGTCAAAATTCGGTGATTTTATGATTAACTCAGGGCAAAGCTTTTTTGCTTCCCATAACGGCATGGTCGTTCTGACGCCTAACTTCCTCGCTTCATAGCTGCAAGTAACAATGATTCCTCGACGTTCCTTAGGGTTTCCTGCAATGGCAAGTGGTTTTCCCTTGAGTTCCGAATCATAGGCCATTTCAACGGATGCATAAAAGCTATTCATATCAACATGTAAAATGACTCTGCCCTTTTTTGGATACATTTCTTTCATGTCAGCCACTTCCCAAATATACGTTCCCTTCTAGTTTAACAAAAAAACCGTTCTTATACTTAATTGAAGTTTAAAAGACAAATTTGAATTTTATGTGAAGAAAACATAGAAAAGGTTAAAAATTCCGCTGTGGAATCCGATAAAATCAACAAACAGATATTACATTGACGGGGGAATTTTTATGCAGTATTGGTCCATTGGCAGAAAGTATGCAAACGTTTTCGCATTTATCATGGTCATTTTCCTGGGCAGTTTTATTTATCTTTCCAGTGTTTTGAGCAATCTTCAAGATGCGATCGACCTGGCAGAGGAGAAAAGTGATTACGCGATCATGATTAGTGAAATGGGGGCCACTTTTCGCCAGAAATACATCATCATTACTGACTACATAACTGAACCAAAATCTGAACTTCTTACACTATATAAAAAAGACGCAGAACAGTTTGATGCTTCAGCTAAAAAACTGAAAGCAAATGTGAAAACGGAAGAAGCTCAAACCCTATTCGAGGCAATCGTCATAACAGATAAGCATATGGACAAAATCTGGTCTGATGAGATTTTAAAGACTGTGGATGAATTTAAGCAAAACGGAGAACAGGTTGATATTTTCACCCAAATCAGTCTTGCGAACAAAGCTGAAACCATCAGGGATATGAATATCGAAAAATTAAACCAGTTGCAGACGACCATTCTGGATGACAGGAGCAAAATCATGAATGAAACCCATTCTTCAATTGCTTCCATGATCCGTAATACTTTCATCCTTATCATCATCGCCTTTATCATCTCTTCTGTGGCAATGTACTTTGTCTCCCGCAGCATCAGTAAAAACCTTAAGGATGTGGTTGCTTACTGCAAAAAACTCGCAGCCGGGGAACTGAATATAAAAGCGTTGCAGGCAAAGAGCAGGGATGAAGTCGGTCAGATTATCCAGGCAATGAACCAATTATCCGGAAACCTTAGAACATCGATTTCCAGCATTCTTACGTCATCTAATCAGGTTAATGAAATGTCGCGAAATCTAAAGGCAAATGCAGAATCCACCACAGAAGCAAACAATGAAATCACGACATCGATCATGCAAGTTGCATCTGCCTCAGATGAGCAGGTGAAGATTTCCGAACGCACCAATGAAGCTGTCGAAAATGTTTCTGCCCAATTAATTCAGGTTACAGGATCGATGAACGAAACATTGCAAACCACTTCAGATACGAAGCAAAAAATAGAGCAGGGTAAATTGTATGCTTACAATGTGACAGAACAGATGGACGAAATAAATGGAAAGGTTACGAAATTAGCCAAAGTGATTCATTCCCTGAAGAATAATTCTCAGGAAATCCATCGAATCATTGAAATCATCACTAATATATCTAACCAGACAAATTTATTGGCATTGAATGCAGCAATTGAAGCGGCACGAGCCGGAGAGCATGGGAAAGGCTTCGGAGTTGTCGCCCAGGAAGTGCGCAAACTTGCTGAACAATCAGCCGGAGCGGCAGAAAGCATCCGCGCAATTCTTGAACAAACTGGAAAAGAAACGAACCAGGCAGTAAATGTCATGGATGAAAGCCAGGTTACTGTACAGAAAGGCAATGAACTTGTCGGGAAAGTGGCAGCCCTATTCACTGAAATAGCTCAATCGATCGAAGAAGTAAGCGTGAAGGGAGACACTGTCAGCAGAGCTGTCATGAGTGCGAATGAAAAGATTGAATTCATGGCGCTATCTGCGACAGAGGTCATTACCGCATCTTCAAAGTCTGCACAATTCCTCGAGCAGGTAGCAGCTACCACAGAGGAACAAAATGCAACCATGCAGGAACTGTTGGAATCATCCAGTAAATTGTCCAGCATGGCCGAGGATCTAAGAAAATCATTCTCCAGCTTTAAGCTATAAAGCCAAAACAAGCTGACCACCGAAGGATCAGCTTGTTTCCTAACACTAACTAGTACGGTATTTCCTGTTTTTGACTCTTCATATAGTCCTTAATCTCTTTGATTCCCTCAAGCGACTGGATTAGCGTGTCCGGATCAATGACCATAATCAACCGTTTTTCCACATTGGCTATACCTGTAATGAATTTAGTATTTTGATATGCGATTAGACCTGGTTGTTTTAAGTTTTCCTGAGGTATCTCAAGGATTTCCTTCGCATCCTTGACCAGGATACCGAGCGAGATGTCAGAAGTCTCCACTACGATCAGTCTTGTCTTGTCATCTGCCTGAATATCCCGGTTATAGAGGACTTTTTCCAAATCTACGACTGGAATCAAATCCCCTCTTACCTTTGTGATGCCAGTAACATAGTCAGGCATATGCGGGATCGCAGTCATCCCTTCCATTTTTTCAATCGAGATAACGAAAAGAATCGGAATAGCATATTCTTCTTTTCCTGCCTGGAATACAACCGTCTTCGTACTTTCTTTCATTGGAGTACACTTCCTTTATTTAAAGTTCTATCCCTATGTAATAATAGATTATCTGATTATCCAACTAGCTCAGTATAGGTCCAGTGGTTGATGATACACAACATTGAGCCAATCGGTTAAACAGTTCGTTTTTTATTGCTCGACGGTTGAATCGATAACAGAATTCATCCAGGTATGGCTTGCAAATGTTTGGAATCCAACCCATGAAGGTCCCGCCAATAAAGGCTTTAGCATTGGAGATGACCGTATGAAGCCACTTTAGATGATCTGGGTTATCCACTGGATTAAAGAGTTTGGCTTCATGATTAAACCCTTCTTTCGCCAAAGCTTTATAAGATCGGTACTTATCACTTGTAATGGTTGATCCAGACTCGATGAACTTTTGTGCAAAGGTAACAAGTGTAACACCTTTAACGTCAGGAATCACTTGCATCTTAAGATATTTAGGATGACCTTTCTTATCAAGCGAGAGAGCAACAAGGACGGGGGTTTGATCCGTACCGCGCCCGCGTTTACCGCCTTCTGTGGGCGCTCCGAAAAAAGCATCATCTAGCTCTACAATGCCAGCTAGGGTATACATGCTATCACGCTCTCCCATTGCTTTACGGACCTTATGTTGGATCGTCCAAGCGGTTTGATAGGCAACGCCAAGTTCATCAGCAAGGAACGTGGCAGAAACCCCACGCTTGTCATGAACGATGAGGTAAATCGCCCAAAACCATTTTACAAGGTCTGTGCGAGTTTTCTCCAACACAGTACCTACAGTGACCGTTGTTTGATGGTGGCAATTCGTACACTCATACAAAGGAAGTTTACGGGTTTTGATTTCTTAAGCCCGATCGTGCTGACACTTTTGGCAGCGGAATCCATCAGACCACTTCATCTTGTATAAATGCTGATGGCACGCATCTTCCGTTTGAAATGCTTTTTGAAACTGTATCAAATTCATAGATTCCTTTTTAGCCATCTAAATCACTCCCGAACCAATGTTTGATTTTAGTATACCAAACATTAGTTCGTATGAAAAGAGGAAACTGAGCTAAATGGATAATCAGAATAGATTATTATCGTTGCGTGGTGAATGAACAGTTTTCCAAGTATTATATCGGATTCTTTCGTTTCATTTTTAGGGATATTGAAAAAAAAGGTCAGCTAATAGACATTTTGCCGATTACTTCTCCTGGAACTGTCTAAGAAAACAACTCATTTCCTGGACATTTTGCCTTCAACTTCTCTCTGAAATGTCTATTAAAACACATTTCTTGCCACTACCAATCCCTTTTCAAAGACCCTCTTTATTCTAGGCGTACAGAAACCGATGACGAATTCATAGACCATGAAAGTGAAATTAAATTACAAGAACACTGGTACCAGGACTTGTATTTCGAAATCGAGACAAAGGAACTGGGGCTTGAATTGGATCATCGGAAAAAATGCCTCATTCCCTTTTGATAAGTTGACTTCATTTGAACGGACCATCCTATCACTCCATGAAGATACGGGTTTAACTTATGAGGAAGTTGGCCTACAGATGAGCTATCATCTAGATACCATTTGGTCAAATAGCAAACAAATTAAACACTTAATAAATAAACCCTCCAAGCCAATACATGCCTTGGAGGGTTTTATTTTTACTTTCCGTACTTCTCTTTTGCTTCGTTAAACAATTTTGCAAAATTTGCCCGCTCTGCTTTTACTTCTTCTTCCGGCTCGTCTTCATCCGCATACATCTCAACGTCATCTGTGTTTAAAGGTACTTTCCCAAAGGTAACTCCTCGTATTGAGAGCACACCATCTCGTTCAATTAAGAACAGGAGATAATCTTCTCCGTTTTTCATTTCTTTGTAGCCATTTGTCGTATGAATAATACCCTCGTGTTCATAGACTAATTCACCAACACTAATTTTGGCATTAGGTTTGACCTTTTCATTTCCGTCTGTCTTGATAACTTCCTTAACAAGGAATTCGGCTTCAGTCCATCCGGAAATAATATTATCATTTACTTTTGATTTTACTTTTTTCTGACCCAGCTTCCCTAATTTTTTTCCGCGAACAATAATAGGACTCTCATTTTCCATTTCACTCAATGTTTCAAATGATACGACTTTCGCATGATCGCTGATTACTTTTGGCTCTGAACCATTAAAGTTCTTTGCAACAAATAAACCTCCAAATGTTAATGTTAAAACGGAAATTCCAACGATTAGTATTTTTTTCATTTATTTTTACCCCTTTTTAATATAATCTTGCAATTCCAGCTTTATCGTCAGATAAAGGGTAGTCTTTATTGTTAAAGTTATATTGACGCATTACTGCTATACTATCGTTTTCTTTCTGAGTATGTGCTAGTCCTAATGCATGCCCCACCTCATGAACAATAGTTTCCCTTTCCTGTGTTTCAGTTAACTCGAACCAAGCCTTGTAAATAATGATATGGCCATTTGAACCGCTGACATAGCGTCCATAAGTATCTCCACTATAAGCATTCGCCCATTCAATATATACATCTGCGTTAGAAGTGCTGGATACCCTTGTGGTAAATTGAATTTCTGGCAGCGCATCCCACTTGTTCACGGATTGGTCCACTTCTGTCCACTTGTAACCACTTTGAAAATTTTTAAAGTCTGGATCTACCCAGTAATAAGCATCTGTAGGGTAGTATATCTTTGGCGCAGTGTTAAACAGATAAGCATATGCATTACTCCCTGAAACAAATAAAAACATAACAATGGACAAAAGCGGAAGGATCACTTTCTTTTTCATTTTATGACTTCCTTTCTATATTATGGTTTTTGCAAAGATAGAATACCAGATAAGAAAATCCTAGTCTATCAAAAAAATTATTTTTTTAAAATTTTCAGAAATTATATCAGACAGTCTTTCTCTCTATAATGTTGTATATTTCACCAAAGGTTCTGGTATTCGATGGGCAACAAATTCAAACATGACATTATAAACCTGTTCTGCAAAGCCAAGAAGCTGATAATTGTCCATCTGTTCATCATTTGGAGAAAGCGTCAAGATGTCTATTAAAATCTGTAAGTTCTTATAAAAAGGGCTTCCCCGTGCAGGGAAGCCTACTTTTTCTCATTTTTTATTGTGCAGCTACTTCTTGAATCAATGCGATGACCATCTCGGCAAGCTTCTCTAGCTCTTCGATTGGCATTCTTTCGTTTGTTGTGTGGATTTCTTCATAGCCAACTGCCAGGTTGACTGTCGGGATACCAAAGCCGGCAATGACATTCGCATCGCTTCCGCCGCCGCTTTGGAGCAATTCTGAGCTTCTGCCGATTTTTGCGGCAGCTTTTTGAGCCAGTTGCACAACCAGGTCGCCTTCACTGAATTTGAAGCCAGGATACATAACCTGGACATCCACTTCAGCTTTTCCGCCCATTTCCCGTGCAGCTGATTCGAATGCTTCCTTCATTTTTGCCACTTGCGCTTCCATTTTTTCCGGGATTAGCGAACGGGCTTCAGCAAGAATTTCGACGCGGTCGGCCACGATATTTGTCTGTGTTCCGCCCTGGAAACGGCCGATATTTGCGGTTGTTTCTCCATCAATACGGCCAAGCGGCATTCTGGCCACTGCTTTGGCAGCGATCGTAATGGCGGAAACACCTTTTTCAGGAGCAACACCTGCGTGGGCGGTTTTGCCATGAATGACAGCCGACACTTTCGCCTGCGTAGGAGCGGCGACAATAATGTTTCCTACCTTGCCGTCACTGTCGAGTGCATATCCGTATTTCGCTTTTACCAAAGAAGAAGCTAATGCCTTGGCACCAACAAGCCCTGATTCTTCCCCGACGGTAATGATGAACTGGATTGTTCCATGAGGGATCGATTGTTCCTTCAGGACACGAATCGTTTCAAGCATGACTGACAGTCCCGTCTTGTCATCTGCACCAAGAATGGTTGTCCCATCTGTGACAACATAACCATCTTTGATGGATGGCTTTACTCCATTTGCCGGTACGACTGTATCCATATGGGAAGTGAAGTAGATGGTATCGACACCTTCTTTTGTCCCTTCCAAAGTACAGATCAGGTTACCAGCACCATGCCCTGTTTGTGCAGTCGTATCATCCTCGATGACATCCACTCCGAGGGCCGCGAATTTCTGCTTGAGAACGCCAGCGATCTCTGTTTCATACTTTGTTTCGGAATCAATTTGGACAAGCTCTAAAAACTCATTCAATAAACGTTCGTTATTAATCATCCTGGCCAACCTCCAATTATGTATATACTACTTGAGTATAACGCTAATGGACGGACAACACCAAACACTAAATCCTATAGCGGAATGTTGCCATGCTTTTTGCCCGGCCTGGCTTCTTTCTTTGTCCGGAGCATCTCAAGTGCCTGAATCAATTTGATCCGTGTATCACGCGGATCAATGACGTCATCGACCATTCCCTGGCTGGCCGCGACATATGGATTCGCAAATTTATCACGATATTCATTGATTTTTTGCTGTCTTGTCTGGTCAGGATTTTCGCTAATCTGAATCTCCTTGGCGAAAATAATATTTGCGGCTCCCTGTGGTCCCATTACTGCAATTTCGGCATTTGGCCAGGCAAAAACTAGATCTGCCCCGATGGATTTACTGTTCAGGGCAACATATGCTCCCCCATATGCTTTCCGTAAAATAACCGTTAGTTTCGGAACAGTTGCTTCTGAATAAGCATAGAGAATTTTTGCACCGTGGCGGATGATCCCACCATGCTCCTGCTTGATTCCCGGAAAAAATCCTGTCACATCTTCAAAGGTGATAATTGGGATGTTGAAAGAATCGCAGAATCGGATGAATCGAGCTGCTTTGTCGGATGAATTGATATCAAGTCCCCCTGCCATCACCTTTGGCTGGTTGCAGACAAGACCAACAACTTCCCCTTTGATTCTCGCAAGGCCAATCACAATATTTTTGGCGAAATCCTTCTGTATTTCCAAAAATGAACCAGGATCGACAACCTGCTCGATTACGCTGCGCACATCATAAGGCCTGACAGCGTCAAATGGAATCACGTCTGTTAAGTCTGGACGATAGTCATCCTGATCATCTGCTTCAAGACGCGGAGGTTTTTCTTCATAGTTTTGTGGCAGATAGCTTAACAGCATTCTTACCTGCTCCAATGTTTCTTCTTCGGATTGGCCATGGAAATGAGCGTTGCCGCTGATTGTATTATGTACGATGGCACCGCCTAAATCTTCGGCGGAGATTTTTTCACCTGTAACCGTTTCGATTACTTTTGGCCCGGTGATGAACATTTGACTCGTTTTTTCGACCATGAATACAAAGTCAGTAATCGCTGGTGAATACACTGCTCCCCCTGCACAAGGTCCCATAATCGCGGATATTTGGGGGATTACCCCTGAGTAAATGGAATTACGGTAAAAGATCTGACCGTAGCCATCAAGAGAAACGACACCCTCCTGGATCCTTGCTCCGCCGGAATCATTTAATCCGACAAATGGAGCGCCATTTTTGGCGGCAAGATCCATCACATTAGCGATTTTCTTTGCATGCATTTCACCCAACGCACCGCCGAAAACGGTGAAATCCTGAGAAAAAAGATAGATCGCCCGGCCATTTACTTTTCCATAACCAGTGACTACTCCATCCCCGGGTCCCTTTTGATTCTCTAGCCCAAAATCGGTGCTGCGATGCTGGATGAATGGATTCAATTCTACAAAGCTGCCTGGGTCCACAAGTAGTTCGATTCGTTCACGGGCTGTCAGCTTGCCCTTTTCATGCTGTTTTTCAATTCGGTCGTCACCGCCACCCAATTCGATTTCCCTGCGTCGATCATATAATTCATTAATTTTTTCATAGATGTCTGTCATTTTATTCAGCCTCCCTGTTACTCTGGCAAAGTTCGTATAAAATGCTGCCGGTCGATTTCGGGTGCATGAATGCTACAAGTGCTCCGCCTGCACCTTTCTTTGGTACATCCTGAATCATCTTGATCCCGTTTTTCTTCATATCGTCGATTCTGTCCTGGATCGACTCAACTCCTAGGGCAACATGGTGGATCCCCTCCCCACGCTTCTCCATAAAATGGGCAATCGCACTATCCTCTGATAGTGGCTCCAGAAGTTCCAGCTTCGTTTCTCCCGCTTGCAGAAAAGCGACTTTCACCTTTTCGCTGGCCACTTCCTCAATCCCCAGTAATGGCAGCTTCAGTACGTCTGTATAAAACGGGAGGGCATCCTCAAGAGATTTGACAGCAATGCCGATGTGATCAACTTTTTTTATCATCTATTTCCCTCCAACCATTATTTAAAAATAGTTAATTATTTTACTATTCGACAAATTTGTCGCAAAACCTTCTCCTTTACATCGTGAAAAGCGTGATTTTGGTAAAAAGGAGAATATAGACAATATCCTAATCAAAGTGGTTGTTGAAACGGTTCTTGCAAGGTAAAATAATAGAAGGAGAATAGGAAAGTGGAAGGGGGAATTTTTCATGCGGAAACCGAATATCAGAAAAGCAGTCGTTTACGTTATGCTTCTTACTATGCTGGCTTCGACCCTTCTAATGGGCTTAGCTACCTTCCTATAGAGATAAAGAACAAAAAGCGCAAGCGCCTCGAACAGCCCCGACAAGCGCTGCCCGCCGATAACGCCACGTCCTGTGGCTGGCGGATCTAGCACATCCTGTACATCGAGCGGACCGAAGCGACTCGAGGGGCTAGGCGCTGGAGCTGGATTAAGAAAACCACAAGTAGTTATCCACAACTAAATAATTTAATAATTTCCTAAACAGCAAGAAAAGGGCTGTCGTCTGACAGTCCTCATTTTTTTGTTCTGATCGCCCCGTGCTCTTGGCCCAGCTGGAGGAAGCTTTTCTCAGTGGAAGTAATCAGGATTTTTGTTCCCAATGGAATATACTCATAGAGGGAATCAACCGCCTCATTTTGCAGTCTGACACAGCCTTTCGATACTTTTTTTCCTATACTGGAGGGGTCGTTTGTTCCATGTATTCCATAGGTTCGGCCATCTGTGTTTTCCGCGTCAAAACCGATCCATCTGCTACCCAGCGGATTTCGAGGGTCCCCTCCTGGAATATCAAGCTTTCGATAATACGGGTTAGCAGCCTTGACTGTTATGGTGAAAAGACCTTCAGGTGTCAGGTCCGCTGATTTGCCTGTTGCTGCGCTGACAACCGTCTGCACTCTGTTCTCATTGATCAAAGCGACCTCGTTCGTTTTTTTATTTACAATCACAAATGGGTCCCCCGGCAGTGGATTTGTTCCCAACGGCCAGACAGGAGAAAAAATGAAAACTGCAAGAAGCATGGAGATAAACATCGGCATGCTGATCCCTCCGTTGTCTTTTTTTCCGTTAGTTTGCCGCAGCCGGCTGACTTTTATTCTTCCCCGTATTCATACCTTTAAATGACCGTTTTAACAAAAGAAATTGTTCCATTTCATTGACGAAATGAAGCAGGGCAGCCCGCGCCTCGAATTCCTCCCTTGTTTTCGGCAACTCCATATTTTCAAATTCAGCTCTCATCCTCAATAATTTTTCCAGATAAAATACAACCGTATTCCCCGGGTGGATGCCTTTTCCCAAATCCTCGATAAACTCAGCAACCATATTAGCCTGCGCAACGTGCTGAGGAATGGACGTGATCGATGGCAACACTCGCTCAATAATTTCAAATTGCTTTTCTCTTATTTTAAAATACTGATAGTATAAGTTCTCATCTCTCAAAATATTGTTTTCGACATCAAGAATCGCCAGACCAATTGCTTTATCAAGCAAAATGGATGTTTCCGTCAATTCCCTGCCATCCCAAGTGGAATCATTGTTTCGGAGATATTTGGAAATTTCGTTGAAAATTTTCTTGAACAACGCCTCTATTTCACTTTGGTAATGCTCAAGCTTGTAATCGACACTTGGCATATAAAGATTCATGATCAACGCTACCCCAATTCCAATGGTGATGATTCCTAATTCATTGAATAAAAGACTGCCTGTTACATTTCCAGCCGAGTAGAGATGCATGATGATGACGCTGCTCGACACTACTCCCTCTTTTGCCCCAAACATGACAACGGTCGGGATGAAAAACAGCAGCAGCAGTCCAATCACAACTGGATGGTAGGCAATGCCCTCAAAAAACACCGCAGAGAAAGCCATCGCAATAATACAGGCGATAAACCGGTGCCATGATGCTTGTAGCGACCTCTTTTTTGTCACCTGGATGCAGAGAATCGTCAAAATGCCTGCCGAAACAAAATTCTCGAAGCCAAAAAACTGGGCAATGATAATGGAGAGCGCCGTACCAAGTGCTGTTTTTAAAGTCCGATAACCAATTCTGAATTTCACAGTAATTTCTCCTATCAAACCAACTTTTCTCAACTTAAAACTTAATAAAAAGAAGATCATACCATTCAGGATATGATCATTCATAGTTTATCAGATATATCATTGTTATGAAAAGCAAGCTGCCGGTTTTTTTTATAGCATTTTATCAAGAAACTCTTTAGCCCTGCTGCTCTTCGGACTGCTGAAAAATTCAGCTGGTGGCGCATCTTCTACCAGAACTCCGCCATCGAGGAATAGAACGCGGTCCGCCACCTCGCGTGCAAAGCCCATTTCATGTGTGACAATGGCCATCGTCATACCGGTATGAGCCAGCGACTTCATGACCTCTAATACCTCTTTGACCATTTCTGGATCCAGTGCGGAAGTAGGCTCATCGAACAGCATAACACCAGGGTCCATCGCAAGCGCCCGAGCGATCGCTACTCGCTGTTTTTGGCCACCTGACAATCTGCTTGGATATTCATTTGCTTTTTCGGATAGCCCAACTTTTTTCAGCAGTTCTAGACCATGTTTTTCTGCTTCTGACTTGCTAATGCCTTTCACCTTTAATGGTGCATAGGTGATGTTTTGCAGCACGGTCATATGCGGGAATAGATGAAAGTGCTGAAACACCATGCCAACATTCTCGCGGACTTTCATGATATTCGTTTTTTTATCAGTAATATTATCTGCGCCTATTATAATTTTGCCGCTTGTTGGCTGTTCCAGTAAATTGAGACAGCGGAGAAAGGTCGATTTTCCAGAACCTGAAGGACCAATGATGGCAACAACCTCTCCGTTCTTGATTGACGTTGAGATTCCTTTCAGAACTTCAAGACGGCCAAATGATTTATGAAGATTTTGTACGTTAATCACTTTGTCTCAGTCTCCTTTCCACTAGCTTCCCAACGAATGTCAAGGAGATGACCATAAGATAATAGATCATACCGGCAAAAATCATCGGCTCGAAAAATCGGTATTGGTCTCCACCGACAATATATGCTCTCCGCATAATATCATTTGCAGCAATAACCGTTACGATTGCCGATTCCTTCGTCAGGGTGATAAATTCATTCATCAATGCTGGCAGGATATTTTTCAATGCCTGGGGCAGGATGATGTCCCACATCATGCGATTTCCAGGTACACCAAGAGCCTGCGCTGCTTCTTTTTGCCCCTTGTCCACGGCTAAAATACCGGCGCGAATGATTTCGGAAATATAGGCGGCAGAGTTCAAAGAGAAGGAAGCAACAGCAGCATAGTAAGATGATATTTCAAAGCCGATGATCTGCGGAGCTCCGTAATAAATGATCATCAATTGCAGGATGAGCGGAGTCCCTCTGAAGATGGATGTATAAATATCCGCAAACCAATGGAGCGCCTTGTATTTGCTGATTTTAAAAATCGCAAGGATGATACCGAACGCAAAGCCCAGAAGACCTGCTACTAAAACGATTTTCAGTGTCACGCCGATTCCCTTTAAAATATAAGGCAATGAAGGGAGGATGGCGGTAAAATCAAGATCCATATTGTTAACAGCCCTCTCTGTCTAATTCATGAAGGAGAAAGGCGCCCAGAAGACATAAGCATTCTGAACGCCTGTTTTGCTTTTTACTTTTCTCCGCCAAACCATTTAACGATCAACTTGTCTACTTCCCCATTCTCCATCTTTTCTTTCAGAACCTTGTTGAAATCCGCGGTCAGTTTGCTTCCTTTAGGGAATGCAATAGCTGAACCTGCTTCTTCTTCGCTTCCACCTTCCAGTGTGAATCCTTCCAAGTCAGGATTATTGTCAAAATATCCTTTCGCTACAGTATCTTCAATAATCGCTGCGTCGATGCGTCCAGCTTTGATTTCCTGAACGAGTTCAGGAATTCTTGTCCGCTTTTCGATTTTGATATCGACTGTTTCCGCAATTTTTCCAGCTTCTTCTTCCTGAACGGAGGATAGCTGAACTCCAACGGTCTTTCCTGCTAGGTCTTCGATTGATTTAATATTGCTGTCTTTTGCAGAAACGATCATATGCTGTGCTGTATAGTAAACATCCGAGAAGTCGACGCTCTTTTTCCGTTCCGGAGTAGGAGTCATACCTGCCATGACAAAGTCTACGCTATCTGCCTGGATTGCACCAATAAGGCCGTTGAAATCCATGTCCTTGATTTCAATTTTATAGCCTAACTCATTTGCGATCAGGTTAGCTAAATCCACGTCAAACCCAATGATTTCATCGCTTTTTGCTGTGTCCACGTATTCAAATGGCGGGTAATCCGCTGACGTTCCCATTTTCAAGATCTTCTTTTCTTCTCCGCCGCTACCTGAAGTGTTTTCAGGGCTTGTTCCGCATGCAGCAAGAACTGCCATCATCAACATGCCAATGATTCCTATTGCAACTGTCTTTTTCACTTGTCTTCCCCCTATTTATAACAGATATTTTATCAATATACTACTGTTCAATCTATTTCTCTAAGCGATCGAACTAATATTTATTAACTAAAGTGTATTTTAACACATATTAATAATTATGCAATAATATTTTTCTTTATAAATTAACTGTTTTTTTTAGTGAAAAAGACCCCGGAAAACCGAGATCCTTTTTCATTTATACTTCTTCGCAATAATCTTCGAATGCTTCTTGCAGTTTATTTACTACCTGCATTGGATCGTGGCCTTCAATTTCGTGGCGCTCGATCATTCTGCAAAGCTTTCCATCCTTCAAAAGGGCAAAGGAAGGAGAGGAAGGCGGAAATCCGGTGAAATAGCTGCGGGCCTTTTCTGTCGCTTCTTTATCCTGGCCGGCAAAAACAGTAACAAGTTGGTCAGGACGCTTATCGTAGTGCAGCGCATGCGTGGCCGCTGGACGAGCGATGCCTCCAGCACATCCGCAAACGGAATTCACCATGACCAGCGTTGTCCCCTTTTTAGCAATAGCCTGTTCTACATCTTCGCTAGTGGTCAGTTCTGTATATCCAGCTGCCACAATTTCCTGGCGTGCCTGACGGACTACATCATTCATGAAAAAATTAAAATCCATGCTCATTGAAATCTCTCCTCTGCTAGGAATTATTTAGTACTTCACTAATGATACCAACTAACGTAAATTTTTCAAAGTAAGTTTAACTTTCCGGAAATCCGGGAAAGGTAACAACACAGCTAGATCCATACCCCTAAACTCCCTAAATGGAGGACAACGGCATATGCTGTTGTCCGCTTTTTTTGAATCATGCTCTATTATTTTCTGGCTTCAAAATAGGCTTTGAATAACTCGTCGACGCCAGAGGCAACGGGCGTGTTACCTGATATCACTTCATTTTTAATTTTTGGAAGCAAACTTTTGACAGCAGGGTGCTGAAAAAAATTCATCTGAAGCTGGTCGATGATTAGATCATTCAGCCATTCCTTTATCTGAAACCTTCTTCTCTCCTCAAAAACACCGCTTTCCTTAGTAAGGCTCTTGAAGTTTGAGATCCTATTCCATATTTCGTCGTTCCCTTTGTCGTGCAACGCTGAGCTCGTTAAAGCGGTCGTTTGCCAACCCTTTGTTGCCGGCTGCAGGAAAGGAAGAATTCGGTTATATTCTTCTTTTGTCTTTTTGGCCGCCTGTTCATTTTGACCATCTGCTTTATTGACTATAACACAATCCGCAAGTTCCATGATTCCTTTTTTCATGCCTTGAAGTTCGTCCCCTGCACCGGTGAGGACAAGCAGCAGGAAGAAATCGACCATATCCCTGACGATGACTTCGCTCTGTCCGACCCCGACCGTTTCAACGAGGATCACATCGAAGCCTGCTGCTTCACAGATTAACATCGTTTCCCTCGTTTTCCGGTGTACTCCTCCAAGTTTCCCTCCAGATGGGGAGGGACGGATGAAAGCTCGTGGATTTCTTGCAAGCTTTTCCATCCTTGTCTTATCTCCTAAGATACTTCCGCCCGTTACAGTTGAGGTAGGGTCCACGGCAAGTACTGCAACCTTGTGTCCTAGGTCGCATAGATAGCTGCCGAAACTCTCAATAAACGTACTCTTCCCAGCTCCCGGAACACCTGTAATGCCTATCCTAATGGAATTTCCCGAATCAGTTAGGAGATGTTGCAATAGCAATTGGGCGTATTGAAAATCACGTTCTGCGTTGCTTTCAATCAAGGTGATTCCTTTTGCCAGCGCGGTTCTGTTTCCGCCTCTGATTTCCACTGCAAGGGTATAAGGATCTATTTTACGGTTTGCTGTTTTCTTAACGAAACGTCCTGTTTTAACAGGATATTCGTCCCCAGGATCATTCCCTGAAACACCGGGCTTCAAGGTGCTTGAAAAGAAATCAGCCTTTTTCGGTTCATACCATTCTGGCCTTTTTTCGTCCTTCATTATTGGGACACTTCCTCATAGCCCAAGCGTTCATAGATTGTCCGCAACACTTTTTGGGCTGCAATCGGTATGATTGTTCCTGGCCCAAAAATCGCGCTGGCTCCGTTGTCATATAAAAACTGGTAGTCCTGTGCAGGGATGACTCCGCCGACTAGGACAACAATATCCTCACGGCCCAGCTTTTTCAGTTCATGAACGAGCTGGGGCAACAGCGTTTTATGCCCTGCTGCCAGCGAGCTGATCCCTATGGCGTGGACATCGTTTTCCACTGCCTGGATGGCTGTTTCTTCCGGTGTCTGGAACAACGGGCCGATATCGACATCGAAGCCTAAGTCTGCAAATGCGGTTGAAATGACTTTAGCCCCCCTGTCATGGCCATCCTGCCCCATCTTTGCTACCATAATTCTCGGTCGGCGCCCCTCATTTTCGAGGAATTCCTTTGTCATTTGCTGGACTTCTAAAATTTCTTCTTCATTTGTGAAGGCGGCACTGTATACGCCGCTCACTGACCGAATGACTGCTTTATGCCTTCCTGCCGCTTTTTCAATGGCATCTGAAATCTCTCCAAGCGTCGCCCGTGCCCGAGCGGCCCTTACAGCATACTCCAGAAGATTGCCTTCCCCAGTTTCAGCTACAGCAGCCAAATCCATTAAAGCAACTGCAACTCTTTCACTATCACGATTTTCTTTCAGCTGCTTGAGCCTTTCGAGCTGTTTTGCGCGAACAGCAGAGTTATCAATATCGAGGATTTCAAGCGGATCCTCCTGGTCAAGCCTGTATTTATTCACGCCGATAATTATTTCTTTGCCAGAGTCAATCTGGGCCTGACGTCTTGCAGCTGCTTCTTCAATGCGCATCTTTGGTAAACCAGTTTCGATTGCTTTGGCCATCCCGCCAAGATTCTCAATCTCTTCGATATGCGCCCAAGCTCTCTCAATCAGCGCATCTGTCAGGCTTTCTACATAATAGCTACCCGCCCATGGATCAATCACTTTTGTGATTCCGGTCTCTTCCTGCAAAAACAATTGGGTGTTGCGGGCAATGCGGGCCGAGAAATCTGTTGGCAGCGCAATCGCTTCATCAAGCGCATTGGTATGCAGGGATTGTGTATGGCCCATTGCTGCTGCATGTGCCTCCACTAATGTTCGGATGACATTATTATAGGGGTCCTGCTCAGTCAGGCTCCATCCTGAAGTCTGGGAATGGGTCCTCAAAGCCATTGACTTTTCATTTTTGGGATGGAACGTATTGATCATTTTTGCCCAAATGTATCTCGCCGCCCTCATTTTGGCGACTTCCATAAAATAGTTCATGCCGATCGCCCAGAAGAAGCTTAATCTCGGGGCGAATGAATCGATATCAATGCCAGCTTTCAAACCTGTCCGCACATATTCAAGGCCATCAGCCAGGGTATAAGCAAGTTCAATATCCGCCGGCGCTCCGGCTTCCTGCATATGATAGCCTGAAATACTGATTGAATTAAATTTAGGCATGTATTGGGATGTGTACTCAAAAATATCAGCGATGATTTTCATGGACATTTCCGGCGGGTAAATATAGGTGTTTCTGACCATGTACTCCTTCAAAATATCATTTTGGATCGTGCCGGATAATTGTTCCTGCGTCACACCTTGTTCCTCGGCTGTAACGATAAAAAATGCCATGATCGGCAGGACTGCTCCGTTCATTGTCATTGACACAGACATCTGGTCAAGCGGAATTTCATCAAACAGAATTTTCATATCCAGGATGGAGTCAATCGCGACACCTGCCTTTCCAACGTCCCCTTCCACCCGCGGATGATCCGAATCATATCCCCTATGAGTGGCAAGGTCAAAGGCAACAGACAAACCTTTTTGTCCCATCGCAAGGTTCCGTCTGTAAAATGCGTTGCTTTCTTCCGCAGTGGAAAAGCCCGCATACTGTCTTACCGTCCATGGGCGGTTTACATACATCGCTGGATATGGCCCCCTTGTGTAAGGCGGAAGACCAGGCATGCCATCCAGATGCTTAACAGATTCAACATCTTCTTTTGTATATACACCCTTTACCTTGATTTGTTCATTTGTCTCAAACAACAAGTCTTCAAGCTTTTCTTTAATAGGAGTGTCAACCTGCTCCTTGCCTTCCTTTTTTTCATCAGCAAATAAGGTGATTTTTGTGAAATCAGGCTTTCGCATTGTTGCCTTCCTCCATTTCTTGAAGAATCGATGATAGGGACTGGTAAGCATTGCTTCTTACATGCAGAAAATCCCCGATTCCAGCAGTGTTCCATTCGCTTGCTTTTTTCTCCGGGATACCTGCGAGATAAAGCTTTACATCATATTTCTTCATGATCTCAAGCGCCAGCTTGGGACCAAATGAGTGATAGGAAGCCTGGTCCCCACAGATGACAAATTGTTTTACACTCGATGCTTTAATGAAATCCAGCGCTTCCTGAACTGTATAGATCTCGTCGCTCTTTAGCGTATAAATTCCACCCGCTGATAAAAGACCAGTAATGAAATCGGCCCTTGGCTTATGTTTTTTCAACTGGTTAAGACAGAGTAAACCAACTACTGGACGCTGCCCTATTTTCTCCAGAACCTTTGCCCTGAATCTTAGTTTCTCAAATGGTTGTGATAAACGTTTCGGTTCTAGTCGTGTAAAACTTTGTTCAATGTCTTCAAACCCTGTTAATAGCGGCTCTTCTGATTCAATCATTTTTTTACAGTCACGAAGTGTGCCTCCAAAATATGGACGATTACTGTTCTGTACTTCTGGCTGGCGAACTGTTTCTGATAGATTGGCATACACATTTGTCCCGACGATGCTCGTTTTCCGTTTAAACAGATCCTCTTCCCTAGCATGTGCCGTCTTGTCAATCTGTTCATGAAGCCAACCGGACTTCAAGGCCTGATAAATGCCTCCCCTGCTATCCAACTCAAGGAATAGATCCCATGCTTTTTCAGCTAGTTCATTAGTCAAGGATTCCAAGTACCAAGATCCTCCAGCAGGATCGGCTACTTTTTCGAGATGCGCCTCTGCTTTCAGGATTAGTTGTGTGTTGCGGGCCACCCTTTCAGAGAAGGTGCTGACGGTTCCCATTGCTTCCTCGAAGCTTCCTGTGTGCAGGTACTGTATGCCGCCCAGCACTGCAGCAAAAGCTTCATTCCCAGTCCTGAGCATGTTTACATACGGATCAAAAATCGTTTTCGTATACGTTGAAGTCTCAGCTGATAGAACCATTTTCTGGTCTTCAGGTTCAGCACCGTATGCTTCCGCTATTTTACTCCATACAATCCTGGCAGCCCTGAGCTTGGCTGTTTCCATGAAGAAGTTCGAGCCGATCGCAAAATGGAACACAAATTTTGACAACGCTTTCTTCGATTCCCAGCCCTGGTCAAGCAATTGCTGCAGCAAGTATGCCCCAGTAGCAATGCTGGCAGCGAGTTCCTGCACCGCACTTGCACCGCTGTCATGATAAGGAACGGTATGGACGAGCACTGTTTTTAGTTGTGGCCATTGCTGGTCTGCTTCCTTCAGCATCCTTGCCCATTCAGCAAAAAATATCTTTTCTTTTTTTGGCAATCCCCCATTTAGACTTGCTTCAGCAACAGGATCCGCCGCGACAAATCCTGAAACCTTCCTTGAAGTCCCTTCCTCTTGGCAAGCAACAGACAATGCCGCAAGAAGCGGTGTTTGAAGCAATCCTGCATTCAAACTTAAAGGGTAGTTATTTTTAAAAGAAGCGAAGAATTCTGCCAATCCACGAGGGTCCATGAACAAATTGGGCTTTACTTCAAAGGAAATCGCGGTTTGACCCTTTGCTAAAGCAGCGTGCATTTTTTCTTTCAGTTCCGTTACATCCTTGTAAGAAAGACGATTTGCTATATGCCAGGTTACAGATTGGTATCCTAATGGTTCGATTCCGCGCCTGTAGTCTGGTGTGCCGGGAAGTGCTCCGGTCCATCCGTCAGGTAAATCGGCTTTTGTATAAAGAGGTTTAAGAATGATCTCTTCATATGTATCGGTATAAAGCGATTGAATTGATTTCTCTTTAAGTGAAGCAGCAGCTTTTTTTTGCCAATCATCTAATTCTGCCTTATGAAATGCAGCAGCCTTCATACTCTCGATTGTCATATAATTCCCTGTCTATCGTTCAGACAGTCTTCCCTCCTTCACTTGGAATTGTGATAAAATTCTAATTTTTAATTTCTCTTTTATTTTAGTATACGAATGCTTTTCTAGCAACGAATGACTTTTTCCTATTTACATAGGAAAACGCCCAGAACTAGTTCTGGGCGTTTTTAGAGCTGAATTAATAGATGGAAGTCGTCTCTTTTGATGTATTTTCCAGGATTTCTTTTACCCTTGCCAGGAATCGTCCGCAAACAAGGCCATCCAGGACACGATGGTCAAGGGACAGGCATAAATTCACCATATCGCGAACTGCGATCATGCCATTGTTCATCACGACAGGGCGCTTAACGATTGATTCTACCTGAAGAATCGCAGCCTGTGGGTAATTGATAATACCCATTGACTGAACGGAACCGAACGAGCCTGTGTTGTTGACGGTAAAGGTTCCGCCTTGCATATCCTCGGAACGAAGCTTTCCAGTACGTACCTTTTGGGCAAGTTCATTGATTTCGCGACCAATGCCTTTAATTGTTTTTTCGTCTGCGTTTTTTATGACAGGTACGAACAACGCATCATCCGTCGCAACCGCGATGGAAAGATTAATCTCTTTTTTCTGGATAATCTTGTCGCCAGCCCACATCGAATTGATTTGTGGGAATTCCTTCAATGCCTGGGCGACAGCTTTTACGAAGAAGGCAAAGAACGTAAGGTTGAAACCTTCTTTTTTGTTGAAATGATCCTTTAGGCTATTTCTGTATTCCACAAGATTCGTAACGTCCACTTCGACCATAGTCCAAGCATGCGGAACTTCATGCTTGCTGCGTAGCATATTCGCAGCAATCGCCTTGCGAACTCCAGTCACCGGAATTTCGATGTCACCAGCAGCAACTGGTACAGAAGGAGCTTCCGGTGCTACTGGCTGAGATGGTGCTGCCGGCTTGGCTGGAGCATCTGTGTTTTCAGAAGCTTGAACCTTAGGTGCATCGGCAGCTGGCTGAGGGATGTTTCCGGATTGAATGATTTGCTGAAGATCCTTCCGCGTAATTCTTCCGTCTGCCCCGGTTCCATTCACCATAGTCAAGTCGATAGCATGTTCCTGAGCAAGCTTTAAGACGGCTGGTGAATATCTTGCTTTATTTCCTTCCTTGCCGCCGACAGCAGCAGGTGCAGCGTTCTCTATTAAAGCTTCTGCTGCAGACTCCTCTGCCACTGGAGCTTCGTCGGTGCTGCCGCCATCTACTTCCATAGTGCAAATAATTTCACCAATTGCAAAAGTATCTCCTTCATTTGCAATCAATTCTTTAATTGTCCCCGTATAGGAAGATGGTACCTCAGCATTTACCTTGTCGGTCATGACTTCGGCAAGCGGATCGTATTTACTTACTTTATCACCAACAGAGACCAGCCATTTGCTGATCGTTCCTTCTGTAACACTCTCACCTAATTGAGGCATTTTGATTTGTTCGATCGCCACAGATAGACCCTCCTTCTGGATTTAAAATTCAGCAAGCTCTCTCATTGCTTTTTCCACTTTATCCGGGTTGATCATGAAGTATTTTTCCATTGTAGGAGCATATGGCATAGCAGGAACATCCGGGCCAGCCAGTCTCTTGATCGGAGCATCAAGTTCGAATAAGCAGTTTTCCGCTATAATCGCAGATACTTCACTAATAATGCTGCCTTCTTTCGTGTCTTCCGTTATCAAAAGAACTTTTCCTGTTTTAGAAGCAGCTTCCATGATAGCTTCCTTATCCAATGGGTATACAGTGCGAAGGTCGAGGATGTGAGCAGAAATTCCATTCTTTGCGAGCTTTTCAGCAGCCTGTAGTGCAAAATGAACAGCGAGGCCATATGTAATAACAGTGATGTCTTCCCCTTCACGCTTCACATCTGCTTTACCGATTGGCAAAACATAATCATCTTCTGGAACTTCTCCCTTAATCAATCGATAAGCACGCTTGTGTTCAAAGAACAATACTGGATCCTCATCCCTGATCGCCGCCTTCAACAGTCCTTTCACATCATAAGGTGTGGATGGCATGACAATTTTCAAACCAGGCTGATTCGCGAAAACCGCCTCCACCGACTGTGAATGGTAAAGCGCACCGTGGACGCCGCCGCCGTAAGGAGCACGAATGACCATCGGACAGCTCCAGTCGTTGTTAGATCGGTACCGTATCTTCGCAGCTTCAGAAATGATCTGGTTGACAGCAGGCATGATGAAATCAGCAAACTGCATTTCAGCAATTGGGCGCATGCCATACATTGCTGCACCAATACCGACTCCAGCGATTGCTGACTCTGCAAGAGGAGTATCAATAACCCGATCATCGCCAAACTTCTCGTACAGGCCTTGCGTTGCTTTGAACACTCCGCCTTTCCTTCCAACGTCTTCCCCGAGAACAAAAACTCTCGGATCTCTTTCCATTTCTTCCTTTATTGCCATTGTTACAGCCTCTATATAAGAAATTACCGCCATTTTCGTTCCTCCTCACTCTTCAGCATAAACGTATTTTAATGCATGTTCAGGCTCTGCATACGGAGCGTTTTCAGCGTAATCTGTTGCTTCGTTCACCAATTTCATGATCTTGTCATTGATCGCTTTTTCGCTCTCCTCATCCATTAGGCCACTCTCTTTCAGATAAGCACCAAACGTGATGATTGGATCTTTTGTCTTCGCTATTGCAACTTCATCGGACGTACGGTAGCTTCTGTCGTCATCATCAGAAGAATGTGGTGTCAGACGGTACGAAACCGCTTCGACCAGCGTCGGGCCTTCGCCAAGGCGTCCGCGGTCTGCAGCTTCCTTGACCGCTTTGTATACTTCGAGCGGATCATTCCCATCAACGGTTACGCCAGGCATTCCATATCCGATCGCTCGATCAGATACCTTCTCGGCAGCAACCTGCCTTTCATAAGGGACTGAGATTGCATACTTATTATTTTCAACCATAAAGATAACAGGAAGCTTATGAACTCCAGCAAAGTTAGCCCCTTCATGGAAATCACCCTGATTGGATGATCCTTCACCAAATGTAACCAATGTAACAATGTCTTTCTTCTCCATTTTCCCCGCGAGAGCAATGCCGACAGCATGAGGAACCTGCGTTGTTACCGGTGAAGAACCTGTAACGATCCTGTTTTTCTTTTGTCCAAAATGCCCTGGCATTTGGCGCCCACCAGAGTTAGGGTCTTCCGCCTTGGCAAAACCAGAAAGCATCAAATCCTTTGCTGTCATGCCAAAAGTTAAGACAACTCCCATATCACGATAATAAGGAAGCACATAGTCCTTGTCGCGATCAAGCGCAAAAGCAGCTCCCACCTGTGCTGCCTCCTGCCCCTGACAGGAAATTACAAACGGAATTTTCCCGGAGCGGTTCAACAACCACATCCGCTCATCGAGGCGGCGGGCCAACAGCATTGTTTCATACATTTCCATAACCCTTTCATCACTTAAGCCAACTGCAGCGTGACGATTTTCTGCCATGTTTATTCCTCCCATGCTTTTTTCCTTCGAAAAATAGTTCTTGTTCTAAAAAATTTAAGAATGGATTGCTTTTCCTTCAACAGCTAAGGCGGCTTCTCCAATAGCTTCCGATAATGTCGGATGCGGATGGATTGTATGCGCAACTTCCCAAGGTGTCGCATCCAGTACTTTTGCAAGGCCTGCTTCCGAAATCATATCCGTTACGTGCGGACCGATCATATGCACCCCAAGAATGTCGTTCGTTGCCTTGTCAGCTATGATTTTTACAAAACCATCTGATTCTCCATATACAAGTGCTTTTCCTATAGCTTTGAAAGAGAACTTTCCAGTCTTTACTTCAAAACCTTTTTCCTTCGCTTCATCCTCTGTCAGCCCTACGCTTGCAGCTTCAGGAGAGCTATAGATGCATTTAGAAACAAGCGTATAATCGATTGGATCCGGGTTTCCTCCGGCAATATGCTCCACTGCTACGATTCCTTCATGTGAAGCTACGTGAGCAAGCTGCAGACCGCCGATGACATCCCCAATTGCATAAATATGGGACTCTTTTGTCTGGAAAAACTCGTTTGTCTGAAGATAGCCTTTTTCTAGCTCGATTTCTGTATTCTCCAGTCCAATTCCTTCCACATTCGCTTGACGTCCAACAGAAACAAGTAATTTTTCAGCAAAAAATTCTTTCGTTTCACCCTTCACTTCAGCACCAATGCTGACACCATCACCCTTTTTCAATGTTTCCGAAAGGACTTTGGCACTCGTTATGATTTTCACGCCTTTTTTCTTCATCGCGCGCTGCATTTCCCTAGAGACTTCTTTATCTTCCGTTGGAACGATGCGATCAGCATACTCAATGACAGTAACTTCTGTCCCGAAATCCGCGAGCATCGACGCCCATTCTATTCCGATGACTCCCCCGCCGACGATGATGATCGATTTAGGAAGTTCTTCCATGACAAGCGCTTCATCAGAAGTCATGACATATTGGCCGTCAGCTTCAAGCCCTGGAAGCGTACGCGGACGGGATCCAGTTGCAACGATGACATTCTTAGGCAGAAGCATCTCATTCTCTTCCCCATTGTTCATTTCAACGGAAATGGTTCCCGGCATAGGCGAAAATATCGAAGGTCCGAGGATTCTTCCCAACCCTTCATAAACATCGATTTTCCCCTGTTTCATCAAGTGATGGACACCTTTATGTAGCTGTTCGACAATCTTTTCTTTTCTCTCCTGAACCTTGGTGAAATTCACGGTGACCTCACCGACAGTAATACCGAAGGTTTCACTATTCTTTGCAGTCGCATAAACTTCAGCACTTCTGAGCAATGCCTTACTTGGTATACAGCCTTTATGCAGGCAAGTTCCGCCCAGCTTTCCTTTTTCAACAATGGCAGTTTTCAGGCCAAGCTGTGAAGCCCTGATTGCTGCTACATATCCGCCTGTACCGCCACCAAGAATGACCAAATCATATTCTTGAGTCATCTGTACCCCTCCTCTAATAGGAATGAAATTGGATTAAAAAGAACCATCCTTGTCTTGCAGGATTTAACTGCCTGGGTATTCTTTGACATCTTCCTCGCCTCGTAAAATTCGAAGAGCTCCTTCAGCAAGAGCTTGCAATTCGTTTTCTCCCGGATGAACAAGAACATCCGCAATCCAATTGATGCGTTCAGAAATTTTCTGGACAAATTCCTTGCCGTAAGCAAGTCCCCCAGTAAGAACAATCGCATCAACCTTTCCAGCCAGGACTGCGCTGGCAGAACCGATTTCCTTTGCCACCTGGTATGCCATCGCATCATAAACTCGTTTCGCCTTTTCATTCCCTTGCTTGATCATCTTTTCAACCTTGACTGCATCATTTGTGCCCAGATAGCCAACAAGACCTCCTCTTCCGACAAGCATTCTCATGATTTCATCCCGAAAGTAATCTCCAGAAAAGCAAAGCTGAACAAGATCTCCAGCTGGTACGGTGCCTGCACGTTCCGGACTAAATGGACCATCTCCATGCAGACCATTGTTGACATCCACCACCCTTCCTCCTTTATGAGCACCCACGGTGATCCCGCCACCGAGATGGGTAATGATGAGGTTCAGCTCTTCATATTTCCTACCGAGGTCCCTCGCGACCCTTCGCGCAACCGCCTTTTGGTTGAGAGCATGGAAAATGCTCTTGCGTTCAATGAGCGAGAATCCAGATACACGGGCAATTGGCTCTAGTTCATCGACCACGACTGGATCCACAATAAACGACGGAATGTTCAAACCTGAAGCAATTTCAAACGCTAAAATACCACCTAAATTTGATGCGTGCTGGCCAGAGAATCCTGCCCGCAGATCTTCCAGCATTTTTTTGTTAACCTTATATGTTCCACCTTCAATCGGCCGTAAAAGACCTCCGCGCCCACAAACTGCACTTAGTTTCGAAATATTAATGCCTTCCGTATCAAGCGACTCAAGAATCGTCTTCTTCCTGAATTCGTATTGATCGATGATGGTTTCATAGGAGTTAATAATAGCTGAATCATGACGGATCGTTTTTTCAAAAATGGACACTTCGTTATCAAATACACCTATTTTCGTTGATGTAGATCCTGGATTTATCACGAGAATCCGATGTTCGGTTTGTTGCACAGTTAAACCTCCATTTTGCTTACAAGCATCTTTAATCCGTAATATCAGTAGCATGGAAGAACAGCAGAGGCGCCGAAGGAATGGTTCAGCGCACTCTGTAGTCATGTTTGATTAAGGCTTATCCTTTTCATCACAAAAACAAGCGACAAAAAAGGTTAACGGCGACTTAAGATATGTTGGCCATTTTGCAGGAACTGACTGCGAGAATTGCGCATTCTTTCAATACGTTCTTCCGCCATACGGTCTGCTGCTTTATAGGTAGGAATCCCGTCCCGCTTGGCAATTTCAATTACTTTTTCAATATTATTATAAATCGTTTCAACCTTTTTCATCGCTCTTTCAGCATTGTAGCCATATAGCTCATCTGCTACGTTAATTACTCCGCCAGCATTGATGACGTAATCAGGAGCGTAAACGATCCCCATTTGATGGATGATATCCCCATGTTTGGCATCCTTCAGCTGGTTGTTTGCTGCACCTGCAATAACCTTTGCTTTGATTTGTGGAATCGTTTCATCATTAATAACTGCACCTAAGGCACAAGGAGCATAAATATCACAGTCTACTCCATAGATTTCCTCTGGGGCTACAGACTTGGCCCCGAATGCTTCGACCGCTCTCTGCACTGCTTCTTTATTGATGTCCGTTACGATCAGGTTCGCTCCTTCTTCATGAAGATGACGGCATAGATGAAAGGCGACATTTCCTACACCCTGCACTGCGATTGTCTTCCCCTCAAGAGAATCTGTGCCAAATGCTTCCTTTGCAGCGGCCTTCATTCCTCTGTATACACCGTAAGCAGTTACAGGTGAAGGATTACCAGAAGAACCGAATGCTGGAGAAATACCAGTTACATAATCTGTTTCTTCATGGATCAAGTCCATATCAGCCACTGTCGTACCTACATCTTCAGCGGTGATGTACCTGCCATTTAAGCCCTGGACATACCGGCCGAATGCACGGAACAATTCTTCGTTCTTATCCTTGCGCGGGTCGCCGATGATGACCGTTTTTCCTCCGCCAAGATTAAGACCAGCTGCGGCATTCTTATAAGTCATCCCCTTTGCAAGTCGAAGAGCATCCTCGATCGCTGCTTCTTCTGAAGCGTAAGTCCACATACGGGTACCTCCCAAAGCTGGACCTAAAGTTGTATCATGTATGGCAATAATCGCCTTCAACCCTGATTGCTTATCTTGGCAAAACACTACCTGCTCATAATCATACTGTTCAAGATACTTGAAGATTTCCATTTCTAGTTCCCCCTTTTACTTATGTAGGTTATTTGTTAGTTAGTAGAGCATAATGCCAGTGCAAGAGAATATAGCTTGCTTTCCGCTGTATCTGCCCTGGATGTCAACACGATTGGAGCTTTTGCCCCAGCTATGACTGCGCCAACTTTTGCATTGGCGAAGTAAACTAATGATTTATACAATACATTACCGGCTTCGATTGCAGGCACTAAAAGGATATCAGCCTTCCCGGCGACGTCGCTCTTGATTCCCTTGTGCTCTGCAGCAAGCTGTGATACCGCATTGTCGAGCGCAAGCGGGCCATCGACAATACAACCGGAAATTTGCCCTCTTTGATTCATGACCGTCAATGCCGCTGCATCCGTGGTGGCTTGCATAGTAGGATTGACTACTTCCACCGCTGCCAGAGGCGCTACTCTTGGCATATCAATACCGATTGAATGAGCTACCCTGACGGCATTCGTAATTATTTGTGCCTTTTGTTCAAGGTCCGGCGCGATATTCATCCCAGCATCGGTAACGATTAAGTATCTGTCATACCCAGGCACTTCAAACACAGCTACATGCGATAATACCGCTCCTGCTCTGAGACCATATTCTTTATTCAGGACTGCCTTCAAGATTGCAGCAGTCGGGATATTCCCCTTCATCACTACCTGAGCTTCATTCGCATTTACAGCTTTCACTGCCAGCTCGGCTGCATTATTATTTGATGCAGAGAAAATTTCAATTCCTTGATGATTCGCGAGAACAGGGTATTGTGCAGCGATGATTCTATTGATTTCCTCTTCATCTCCATAGAGAAAAAAATCTGCAAGGTTTCTTTCAACAGCCCCGGCAACTGCTTCTAATACACGTGGATCTTCTGCCGCTGCTACTGCGATGGTTTTTTTGCCATTTTGAGAGGCCGTGCTAATCAGCGAGTCAAGCTTCATGTTTTTAGTCCATCCTTTCTTTCGTTTGCACATCACCCATTAGTATCTTATTGCAAGAAGCATGCCAATCAAAAAACATGAAAACGTTTTACTCTTGCTGAAAAATATTCTGCAAAATTTTGCGTACTATGAAGGTTATTGCATGCCATTTGTTTCAATACCATATTTTTCAAGTTTATAATAGAGATTCCTAACAGAAATCCCTAATACTTTGGCAGCCGCAGTTTTATTGCCTTTCATAGAATGAAGAGTTGATTTTATCACGCTTTCTTCGTATATTTCCAATTGCGTGGCTAAAGTCTCTGAACGGATTGGATCAGTCTCGCCGCTCTCCCTTTTCTTCTCCTCGCCTTTCTGAAGTTCAGGAAGATGTTCTTCCTGAATGATGGTCTCGGAATAATGTAGAAAAATGATTGCCCGGCCGAGCACATTCTCTAGTTCTCTGACATTCCCTGGCCAGTCATATGCCATCAACTTCTTAAGGGCACGATTGGATACACCTTCAACATTTCGTCCGTAGTCTTGATTTATTTTCTGGATCAATCTTTCGCAAAGCAGAGGAATGTCATCTTTCCTTCTTTTGAGAGGGGGGATATGGATCGGCATCCTGTTCAGCCGATAATATAAATCTTCCCTAAAACTGCCATTAGCTATCGCTTTTTCAAGATTTACATTGGTTGCAGCAATTATCCTGACATTGATAGGCACAGGTTTTGTTCCTCCGACACGGACAATTTCCCTTTCCTGCAGGACACGCAGTAATTTAGCCTGCGTATTTGCTGGCAAATCGCCGATTTCATCCAAAAAAATACTTCCGCTGTTTGCTTCTTCAAAGAATCCGCGCTTCCCACCTCTTTTTGCCCCTGAGAACGCCCCTTCTTCATAACCAAAAAGTTCACTTTCTAGCAGAGACTCTGAAAGCGCGGCACAATTGACTCGAATGAATTTGTTGAACTTGCGGTCACTGGCATTGTGAATTGCATGAGCAAAAAGCTCCTTCCCTGTACCTGATTCGCCGCGGAGGAGGACCGTTGCAGGTGTTTTTGCTCCTAGCTTCGCCTGTTCAATCGGGATTGTCATTTCTTCCGATTGGCCAATAATATCCTCAAACGAATATTTCGCCTCGAGCGTCCGAATGATCTGCCTTGCGCGATGGAGCTCCCGGTTAAGACTTTGGATTTCAGACATATCATGGATAACCCCGACACTGCCCTTTAATTTCCCATCCACTATGATAGGGGCAACATTTACGACTACTTCCTTTTTTTTCGGGCCAACCCTCATCGCTGCTCCGCGAACAGGCCTCCTCGTTTGAAGCACCTTCATATGCATGCTTTCTCCCTCAGAAATATCTGCAGTTGCTGGCTGTCCGATTACTTCTTCTTCTTTAAGCCCGGTTATTCTCGTGTAAGCAGGATTAATCATAATCCCTCGGCCATCCTCATCGACTACGGAAATAGCCTCATCGCTGGAATGAATGATTGCCTGGAGCATCGTCTGGATTTCTTTTAGGTTTGTGATTTCTTCCGCAAGATTTACTACTTCGGTGATATCCTTGAATACAGAAAAGGCACCAATCAGCTGGTCATTCTCATCAATGATCGGAATTCTTGTTGTGATAATCTTTGAGCCATTGGACAGCAATAATTCTTGATTAGACTCGATCTTTCTCGTAAGCAGGACTCTCGGAAGTTTGCTGGTCGGAATGATCTCCAGAACATGCCGGCCCTCAGCGCGCTCCCTCTTGTTCCCAATAATTTTTTCAGCGCTCTTATTGAATAAAGTTATTATTCCTTCTGTATTAATAACGACCATGCCGTCTCCAGAGGAATTAAAGATTAAATCATGTTCATATGTAATTTTTCTAAGAGTCTTGATTAGTTCTTCCTTTTCTTGTAACAAAGTTGCAAGAAGAAATGCGACGCTTCCCGGGATCAGTACCGTGCTTTTACTGCGAGCATCTCTCAATTCCTGGAAAACTTTTTCATCCCCGGTCACTTCGATAATGATATCCAATTCAGCGGACAAATACGCTTGCCAGTCTACCCCTGTAGGGATACCTGCTTCCTGCGCAGCTAGTATTCCGGGAGCATTTGGATTAATGTCAATAACCGCAGCTATAGAGGCCGTTTGTTTAAAAATATCAAGGATCGCTATTCCACCCTTGCCTGCACCTACAATCATTATTTTTTGCATAATTATTCACCACATGTTGGAAATATATTTCATGAATCTTCCTTTACAGCCTGCAATATCTTTCAATTTCATTGTAATGGTTTTTAAACAAACTGACAAATTTCTTTCGTGTCCACTTTTTCTGCAGCTAATTGCAAACAACAAATATTGCGGAAAAAGCTTATGTTGAAGTATACTTTCTAAAGAGGACAACCTTAATGAGGGGATTTTCAAATGATCAGAATTGTCGCGTTACTCATCATGGTAATACCAGGTGTTATTGCTGCTTTAGGGGTAAAACTAATGCGTGATATGGTTTTCGGAATTTTACAGGTCCCTTTTCCCTATTTATGGCTTCAGTTCCTGTCTGGACTACTCTTTTTTCTGGCGGGACTTGGATTCATCGCTGGTTTCATTCTGCATCGGGACCGTAAGAGAAATAAAGTACAGGCATTTTTCCGCATTCCGGATAGCAATAAAAAGCAACACAGGCCATGATGATCTGGCCTGTGTTTTATTTTCTATCCTTGACTCCGACTTAAAAAGAAATCAAGTAAGATTTGTTATGATGTATGGAAAAATAGCGAAATCTTTTCTAACTCCTTCAAGAGGCTTTATGCTCTAGACGCAGCTTGTCGGCGACCATTGCAATGAATTCGGAATTCGTAGGCTTTGCTTTTGACATGCTTACTGTATAGCCGAATAAGGAAGAAATGGATTCAATATTCCCTCTGCTCCACGCTACCTCAATCGCATGTCGGATTGCACGTTCTACCCTGCTGGCCGTTGTATTGAATTTCTTTGCAATATCTGGATAGAGAACTTTTGTGATTGATCCAAGGAGTTCAATATCGTTGTATACCATGGAAATAGCTTCACGCAAGTACATATAACCTTTAATATGAGCAGGAACTCCAATTTCATGGATAATGCTAGTAATGTTAGCATCTAGATTTTTGGGCTTTTGTTCTGCATTAGCCCTTCCATAATTGAGGGAAGAAGGCTTTCTTGCTACCATTTTTGCCTTGCCACTTACCTGACGGATATGCACAGCGAGTTGCTCCATATCGAATGGTTTCAGAATAAAGTAGGATGCTCCAAGCTCTACTGCTTTTTTCGTCACATCTTCTTGTCCGAAGGCTGTCAGCATGATGACATTCGGGATGATTGCTTTTTTCATATCACGGAGTCTCTCTAACACCGCGAGTCCATCAAGATGAGGCATGATAATATCTAAAAGCAGGACATCAGGATCCGTGTCTTCCAGCATTTCCAAACATTCCTGGCCGTTATGGGCGACACCGACGATTTCCATATCCTCCTGTGATGAAATAAATTCTTCCAAAAGATCGACTAGTTCTCTGTTATCATCTACAATGCATACTTTTATTTTGCTCACTGCTTAGTTCCTCCTCAATCAATCTGTTCTCTAAATTCTATTCTAAATAACTAATTCGACAATGCAACAGATATTCCTTTTATTTTTAATTTTTTCTTAAAAAAGTAATATTTTCTTATGTTTTCTTCCTTTTCCTTTGTTTTTCGACTCATTTCGATAGTTGACAATAAGGAGAGGAGGATTTTGTCGAATATCCTTTTAAACAAAGAAAAGGCGGCATTATATCGCCGCCAAATTTCTGTTAACTTGCCTGTTCTCTTTGTTTTTCATAAATGTCAATTCCGGCTTCATTTAGCATCCATTCGATATGGACTCCATATCCGCTTGTTGGATCATTTACGAACACATGCGTGACAGCCCCGACAAGTTTGTTGTCTTGTATGATCGGACTGCCGCTCATTCCCTGGACAATTCCGCCCGTTTTCTCAAGCAGCTCAGGATCGGTTATCTTGATAACCATCCCCTTTGTTGCCGGAAATTTTTGCGGGATGGTGCTAACAATTTCTATATCAAAAAGGTTCACCTCGTCATTATCGACAACGGTAAGAATTTTTGCTGGCCCTTCCTTTACTTGATGCGACAGAGCAATCGACAATGGTTTATCAAAAATCCCATTCGCAATCTCTTTGTTCAACTCCCCGAAGATCCCAAATGGGCTGTTTCTGCTGATCGTTCCAATTACTTCTCTGTCAGCAGAAAAACGAGCCAGCTTTTCACCCGGATTCCCTTTCCCGCCTTTTTCGATGGAAGTAACGGTTGACCTCACAATTTGCCCATCTTCAACGACAATCGGCTTTTTAGTATCCATATCTGATATGACATGGCCAAGCGCGCCATACTTTTTGGACTGAGGATGATAAAACGTCATCGTCCCAATACCTGCTGCCGAATCACGTATATACAAGCCAAGTTTATACGTGTTTTCGTTTACATCCTTCATAGGCTGAAGCTTCGTTTTGATTTTTTCATTATCCCTTTTGATGACTACATCCAACGCCTTTCCATTGGCTCCTGCTTGTTTAACAAGATCGCCGACGTCTGCCATTTTTTCTATTTGCTGTCCATTGATTTCCGTGATGATATCGCCTTTCTTAATACCAGCCAGCTCTCCTGGTGATACCCTTCCTTCCGCTGCCTGAACCTGATGATGCCCGACCACTAGGACACCAATCGTATTAAGTTTTACGCCTATTGATTGACCACCCGGTCTGACCTTAAAATCCTTTAGGACATTTACATCGACCTTTTTCACTGGAAAGCCGGCTAACTCAAGGACCATTTCGTCCTTTCCATGTCTCTTGGCGTCTATCGAAACCGTTTCATCTTTCTGGTCAACCGTAATGCTCGAATCCTTTAAAGGAGCCGTTACTTGAGCTGCATTTGCCTGGAACTCAAGAGTTTGCCCCTCGAACAATGTCAATTCACCTGGAATAGATAAATATTCATGTACTGGTTTTGCATATCCTAGAGCAATTAATGAAACAAGGAGAATTCCACCAATAAATTTTCTGAGAAAATCTTTTTTCATTCCATTCACTCTCCTCGCTTCTAGTTCACACACATCAAAAATGGCTACACCTTTAATTTTGCCTTGACTTGTCTCATTTATAACTAGTATAAAAATAAAAAAGCTACCCATTATGGATAGCTTTTCAAGTAACGGTCTTCATACTCTGTGCCATTTGCAGCAATTCCTCTGCATGCTGCTTTGTTAGCTCTGTGATTTCGACTCCGGAAATCATCCTGCCAATTTCCTTTACCTTTTCAGCAGCGGACAGGGGAGTGACAGAGGTTTTTGTCCGCCCGTTTTTTATCACTTTCGCGATATAAAGATGGGTATCCGCCATTGCTGCTACTTGAGGCAAGTGCGAAATACAGAGAACCTGGGAGTCAGTCGATACATGGTAGATCTTTTCGGCGATGGATTGTGCTACTCTCCCGCTGACACCTGTGTCCACTTCATCAAAAATTATCGACGTAACACCCTGATGTTTAGAGAAAATACTTTTTAGTGCGAGCATGATTCTAGACAATTCTCCTCCAGAAGCAATTTTTGATAATGGCTTTACGGGTTCACCTGGATTCGTTGAAATATAAAATTCAACTTTATCTACCCCATTTTTATGAAAATCGTCTAGGTCTGAATCGATCTTTAGTTCAAATACAGCTTTTTCCATATAAAGTTCTTTTAATTCTTTATGAATTAGTTTTGTCAGTTTCTTGGCCCATTTTTTTCGGATTTGTGTTATATGATGAGCTTCAATCCGCAAATCTTTTTTGAGCGAGGCCAATTCTTTTTCCATCTGGTCAATATGGACTTCTTTATTTTGCAAAGTTTCGATTTCTTCTTCTATTTTTGAGGCATATTCAAGAATTTCTTCAATCGTTTTTCCATATTTTCGCTTAAGCTGGTTCATTTCATTCAATCTGTCTTCTATCTCCAGCAAGCGCTGAGGGTCATACTCAAGAGAATCAAGGTGATTCCTGATCGTTCTCGCAGCATCCTCAATCATATAGAAGCTATTCGCGACTGCTTCTGCAACAGTTTTATACTCAGAATCCAACTCCGCAGCTGTTTGGAGATTATCCATGGCGAGACCAATCCAATCCAGACCTTGCTGATCGCCGTGCAGTGCATTATAGCTCATCTGGATGCTTTCAAAAATTCGTTCAAAATTGGCAAGCTTCCGTCGCTCTTCCAGCAATTCCACGTCCTCATTCATCATCAAGTTTGCGGACAGGATTTCATCATGCTGGAATTGGATTAGGTCTAATCTGTGTGCCATTTGCTGCTCATTTAACTTGAGACTATTAAGCTTTTTGAGTGTTTGTTCGAACGATCTATACACTTGACGATACTCCTGGATCGCTGGCAAGATCTCCTCGGAGCCAAACTGGTCGAGAAGGTTGATATGCCTAGTTTCATCCATGAGTTCCTGATGTTCATGCTGTCCATGGATATCAATCAGTGTGGAACCAACTTCTCTCAAGACAGCAATGGTGACAAGTTTCCCATTGATTCTGCACACACTTTTCCCATTGGCTGCAATATCCCTTCTTAAAACGATCATTCCGTCCTCTATTTCGATGCCGAATTCTGCTGCTTTCGCTTTACTTGGATGATTCGGGTCTTCAATAAAAAACAATCCTTCGATCTCCGCCTTATCCTCGCCATGCCGGACAAATTCAGCTGATCCTCTCCCGCCGACCAGCAAGTGGATGGCGTCGATAATAATCGATTTGCCGGCACCTGTTTCTCCGGTGAGAACAGTTAATCCTTTCGTAAAAGAAACAGATAAAGATTCAATAATCGCGAAATTACGTATTGATAATTCAGTTAACAAGCAAACGTCACCTCTATTTACAGCATCTCTAGAAAACGATTTGTGACTCGCTCTGTATCCTCCGGAGTCCGGCAAATAATCAAGATCGTATCGTCCCCACAAATCGTCCCTAATATATCATCCCAATCCAAATTGTCTATCAGCGCGCCAATTGCATTTGCGTTGCCTGGCAAGGTTTTCATGACTAACAGATGTCCAGCTTGATCGATACGCGTAAAAGCATCCTTTAGCGCTCTCTTTAATTTTTGCAATGGGTTGAATCGCTGGTCAGCGGGGAGGCTATATTTATATCGTCCGTCACTCAACGGCACCTTTACTAGATGCAGCTCTTTAATATCACGGGAAACTGTGGCCTGTGTTACATTATAACCCGCTGACTTTAAACGGTCGACGAGTTCATCCTGAGTCTCGATATCTCTGCTCGCAATCAGTTCACGGATTTTAATTAGTCGTTGTCCTTTATTCATTCCTATCACCTCTGGGAAAAATCCGAACATTCCTATACCCTTATGTTAGCCGATTTTAATAAAATGTACAATCTTTCAGAAAAAAAGAACAGACGTTTCAGTCTATTCTTCGCTACTAGTTTGTTTTGATTTTAATTGATCATGTGCATTCGTCACGACTTCTTCAGGCAGGAGCTTTGCCATCAATTTCCCTGGTTTTTCTTCACGATTGTTCCACTGGAGATGGAGCAGGAATTCAATATTGCCGTCGCCACCGGTAATTGGCGAGAAGCTTAAGTTGAGGACGTCATAGCCTTCTTCCATGGAAAAAGAGAGGATTCTGTTTAAAACCTGTTCGTGAATCTTCCTGTCACGGATGATTCCTTTTTTGCCTACCTGATCTCTTCCTGCCTCGAACTGCGGTTTTACGAGCGCCACGATATCACTTCCAGTTACGATCAGTGTTTTAAGGACCGGCAAGATGAGACGAAGGGAAATAAACGAAACATCAATACTCGCAAAATCAGGCATCCCTTTTGCAAAGTCTTCTCGTTTCACATAACGGAAATTTGTCCGCTCCATCACGACAACCCTTTCGTCCTGGCGAAGCTTCCAGGCGAGCTGATTGTAGCCAACATCAAGGGCATAAGACATTTTAGCACCATTTTGCAGGGCGCAATCAGTGAATCCTCCAGTGGAAGCTCCAATATCGAGCAGCGTTTTCCCTTTGACATCAAGTTCAAAAATTGCCAAAGCCTTTTCCAATTTTAATCCGCCGCGGCTTACATATGGGAGAGGGTTTCCTTTTACCGTCAACGGCAGGTCGACGCTAATCTTTTCACCTGGCTTGTCAAGTCTGGATTCGTTTGAGTACACAAGTCCTGCCATCACGGTCCTTTTCGCTTTTTCTCTTGTTTCGGCAAGGCCGCGTTCTACTAGCAGTACGTCTAAACGTTCTTTTTTCATTTTCATTGCTTACGCCCTTTTTTGTTTCTTTCTTGCAAGCTTTTGCATCCTTAAAACTACATCTTCTGTTGTCATGCCAATTTCCTGAAGCAGTTTGTCCACGCTGCCATGTTCTATAAACTTGTCCGGAATGCCCATTCTGTCGATCTCAACGTGCCCAAAGCCAAGGTCATGCACTGTTTCAAGCACGAAGCTCCCGAATCCGCCCTGAAGAACAGCTTCTTCGATCGTCAAGATTGGCATATTTTTGTTGAGAATCTCTGTGAGCATTTTTTCATCAAGCGGCTTGATAAAACGGGCATTGACAACCTTGATGGATATGCCTTGTTTTTGAAGAATATTTGCCGCTTCCATTGCCATTGCAATCGTGGTACCGAACGTGAGGATCGCTCCATCTTCTCCTTTTCGAAGCACTTCCCAGCTGCCAATCGGTATCAGCTTCAGTTCGTCATCCAAAGGGACGCCGAGACCATTGCCTCTAGGATAACGCATTGCAATTGGTCCATCATCATAATGAATGGCAGTGTTTACCATATGTTGTCCTTCATTTTCATCCTTCGGCATCATCAAAACCATATTTGGCAAATGTCTTAAAAAAGCAATATCGAATACACCTTGATGCGTTTCTCCATCCGCTCCTACAAGGCCTGCCCGATCAATGCCAATAAACACATTTAGATTTTGACGGCAAATATCATGGACCACCTGATCGTAAGCACGCTGGAGGAAGGTGGAATAGATCGCGAGAAATGGCTTCATTTTTTGTGTCGCCAAACCCGCAGCAAAAGTAGCTGCATGCTGCTCTGCAATGCCAACATCAATCATCCGATCTGGGAATTCACTAGCGAATCCCTCCAATTTTGATCCAACAGGCATTGCTGGTGTTACCGCGACGATCCGTTCGTCTTCCCTGGCCATTTTCCTTACCGTTTCGCTAACAAGCTTGCTCCAAGCAGGCGGCGACAAATCTGGTTTAACAAAATCACCTGTTTCCATTTTATAAGGACCGGTTCCATGCCAGGTTCCGATTTTATCACTTTCAGCAGGGTTGTATCCCTTTCCCTTTTTGGTGATGACATGCAGCAGCACAGGGCCTTCCTGCTTTTTCGCATAAGCAAGGTTTTCGAACAGCGCATCATAATCATGGCCATCGACCGGTCCAAGATAGGTGAAACCTAGCTCTTCGAAAAAAATTCCTGAAACGAAAAGATACTTTAAACTATCTTTGATCCGTTCAGCTGTGGCTGCCAACTGCCCGCCAATCGCAGGGATTTTTTTCAATAGGTATTCTAGTTCATCCTTTACCCAGTGGTATTTGCCCGCCGTGCGAAGGCGTCCAAGCATATTATGCATAGCTCCGACATTTGGTGCAATCGACATTTCATTATCATTCAGAATCACGATCAACTTCTTTTTCTCATGTCCGATATGGTTCAACGCCTCTAAAGCCATCCCCCCTGTAAGGGCACCATCGCCGATAATCGGTATGATACAGGAAGATTCTCCCTTTAAATCTCGGGCAATTGCCATTCCCATGGCAGCCGATAAAGAGGTCGAGCTATGGCCGGTTTCCCAGACATCATGCTCACTTTCTGCCATTTTCGGGAAACCGCACAGGCCTTTATATTGCCGCAAAGTATCGAATTGGCATGCTCTTCCTGTCAAGATTTTATGAACATAGGACTGGTGTCCAACATCCCAGAGAAATTTATCCTTCGGGCTGTCAAAGCATTTATGAAGAGCAATCGTTAATTCAACAACTCCGAGATTCGGGCCTATATGTCCGCCTGTGACCGATAATTTTTCAATTAAAAACTGCCGAATCTCCCTCCCTAACTCTTCCAATTCCTTATTCGAAAGATTCTTCAAGAAGGAAGGGTCTTTTATCGATAAAAGATCCATTCGGACCACTCGCTTTCATTTCTGACTTATCATTCTGCCATTTTATTTTTGGCTGTTTTCGATCCTTCTGTTTAGGGATGCTGTTTTAGAAAAATTAGTTACACATGGCTATAATAAAATAGGTGTTAGTAATACCATATAGTATAGAAAGACCGGATTTCAAGCTTTTCCTTGGATGACAGCGGTTATTTTTCACACGATCCATTGCAAATGTAAAAAAACTGCCAACACCAAGGTGCCAACAGCTTATTATAGCACATGGATAAAAAGGTCTTCAACGACGCACAGATTGTTAATAGTTCCTCAACCCAATCAAATCGGTAATTTGTGAAAGGACATCTACTTGAAGTCCCATTGAATTCAAAGTATCTTTAGCAAGGATGAGGTGATCTTGCAAGGCTTTTTTTGCTCCTTCCAGACCAAGCAGGGCTGGGTAAGTGCTTTTTTCGTTCATTGCATCGCTTCCGATTGGTTTGCCGATCATTTCTTCTGTCCCTTCTAGGTCCAGGATATCGTCACGTATCTGAAAAGCGAGACCGAGATGATACGCAAACTTGGCCAGCATTTTCTTTTGCACCTCATTTGCTCCAGCAATCTCTGCTCCAGCGATGATACTATATTCAAGCAACTTCCCAGTTTTATGAAGATGGATATATTCCAATTGTTCGAGAGTCAGCTGCTTGTGCTCCCCTTCCATATCGGCTATTTGGCCTCCAACCATCCCTGCAGCACCAGCTGCTACTGACAGTCCTTTTATTAATGAAAACTTGACAGTTGCTAATGCCGCTTCTTCTGGCATATCCGCAAGCATGCTAAAGCTCAAGGTCAATAAGGCATCTCCTGCGAGAATGGCTGTTGCTTCTCCGAAAACCTTGTGATTCGTCGGCTTTCCCCTTCTTAAATCGTCATCATCCATGCTTGGCAGATCATCATGGATCAAAGAATAAGTATGGACCATTTCAATTGCCGCAGCAGCATCAAGTCCATGAATCGGGTCTTTTCCAAAAGCGTCAATCACCGCAAAGACCAGGAGCGGACGGATTCTCTTCCCGCCTGCTTCCAGCGAATAGAGCATGGCTTTTGCAAGATTTTCCGGAGTCTCCAGGGAACCAACTGCATCCCTGAGCCGCTCCTCAAGAAGTGTCTTATATTTCTTTGTAAAAGATTCTAATGAAACAGGATGCAATACTATTCCTCCTCATTCATGAAGAAGCTTTCCGTCCGTCCATCTTCATTCATAATTTGAGCCAGTTGTTCTTCCACATTCTTTAGCTTATCATGGCAAAGCTTGGATAATTCCATTCCTTCTTTATAAAACGAAATGGCTTCCTCCAATGGCACATCACCCTCTTCTAATTTTTCAACAATATTTTCCAGTTGGTCCATTGCCTGTTCAAAGCTTAGGGTTTTTTCTTCAGCCACTTATCTCACTCTCCTTTATATCGGTAACCACGCATTGAAGGCTTCCGTCAGAAAGCTTGACGAATATTTTTCTTTCCGGCTTCACCTGATTCACTGTCTTGATTAAATTTCCATCCTCAGTGTAGGCTAGACTATATCCGCGGTCCATTATTTTCAAGGGGCTCAATGCTTCAAGAGTGGACAGGGTCCCGTTGAACTCTTTTCTTTTTTTTGAAACAACTGCTGTCATCGCCCTGTTTAATGCCCGCGTTGTTCTGATATATCTCTGTGCTGACAATTTCCTTACTTCCTCTGGATGACTGCGCTCCAATCTTCGTTTTAATTGAATAAGCGCTTCGTTTCTGTTGGAATAGAGCTTCTTTGCTCCGCGGGTCAATGCTTCCGTCAACTTGTCCACTTGTTCAAGTTTTTGTTCATACAATTTCCTCGGATAGCGAAAGGCATAAGATTTGATCAACCGCTGGTAGCGCTCCTGCTGGAAGAACACCTTTTCGCGCATAGCCCTCATCAGTCTTGTTTCTCTGTTCATTATCTTCTCGAGCAATTCCTGGATATGAGGGACAGCCAATTCAGCCGCAGCTGTCGGCGTCGGTGCTCTCATATCTGCAACGAAATCAGCAATCGTGAAATCTGTTTCATGTCCAACTGCTGAAATGATCGGTATTCGCGAGGCAAAAATCGCTCTTGCGACCATTTCCTCATTGAAATTCCACAATTCCTCTATCGATCCACCTCCGCGTCCGATGATTAGCACATCAAGATTGCCTTGTTCATTTGCCTTCTCGATTGCCTTTACGATGGAAGGGCCACCCTGGTCACCTTGGACAAGAGCTGGGAAGATCAGTACCTTTGTTATTGGATATCTTCTTTTGATGGTGGTTAATATATCCCTTATCGCTGCTCCTGTTGGGGATGTAACAATTCCGACAGCCTTTGGGTACTTGGGAATAGATTGTTTATTGTTTGGAGAAAAGAGCCCCTCCTGTTCAAGCTTTTTCTTGAGCTGCTCATAGGCAACAAATAAATCGCCAACTCCATCGGTTTTCATGTCTTTTATGTATATTTGATACTGGCCGCTGCCTTCATAAACAGAGATTTCCCCTCTAACCAGTACCTTCATCCCATTCTCGGGCATAAACTTCATGCTTCGCGCTGACCCAGCAAACATGACAGCTAGGATTCGGGCTTTCTCGTCCTTGAGGGTAAAATACATGTGTCCGCTTGAATGTCTTTTGAAGTTGGAAATTTCCCCCTTTAGATAAACACCTTGCAAATGCGGATCAGCATCGAATTTTCGTTTTATGTATTTCGTAAGCGCATGAACGGTAAGATAATGCTGTTGCTCCATTGGAAAAACTCCTTTGGCAAGACTGATCTAATCGATAAGAAAAAGCTGCCCATATCAATAATAAGTATAGAAACCCGATTCGTATCTCACCATCCAAAGTGGATGAACAGATATAGGCAGAATCATTTTTTAACGGTTTGAATCTGGCAATTTGCTACTATGATTTTTTGCCGACTTCAAGGTATTGTACATCAGCATGGCAATCGTCATTGGACCGACACCGCCAGGAACCGGAGTAATATAGCCTGCTTTTTCTTTTACTTCCTCAAAAGCGACGTCCCCGCAAAGTTTGCCTTGCTCGTCCCGGTTCATGCCTACGTCGATGACCACAGCTCCTGGCTTGATATGTTCTGCTGTAATCAATCCAGCTTTTCCAACAGCAGCTACAATGATATCTGCCTGCTTTGTCTGTTCCTTCAAATCTTTTGTTCTCGAATGACAATAGGTAACCGTTGCATTTTCATTTAAAAACAATTGACCTGCCGGCTTCCCAACAATATTGCTTCTGCCCACAATAACTACATGCTTGCCGGAAAGGTCGATTCCGATTTCCTCCATCATCACCATCACACCGTATGGAGTACATGGCAAAAATGCATCCTGTCCGGTCATCATTCGGCCAATATTAAGGGGATGGAAGCCATCCACATCTTTTTCAGGAGAAATAGCTTCAATCAATTTCTTTTCACTGATATGTGTTGGAAGTGGAAGCTGTACCAAAATGCCATGAATGGCTTCATCATGATTCAGTTCATCGATTTTAGCCAATAGCTCCTGTTCCGTAATCGACACCGGAAACTCAATCAGCACATTGTGCATACCCAGTTCTCCGGCTGTTTTTTGCTTGCTGTTCACATAAGTTCTTGATGCTTGGTTCTCTCCGACAAGAATAACAGCAAGACCAGGAATGATCCCCTGTTTTTTAAGCTCCTGGACTTGGTCCGCAATCTCTAACCTTTTCTTTTTTGCAATTTCTTTCCCATCAATGATTGTAGCAGCCATACATTCTCCCCCTATGTAATCGTGAAAAAGCCAATCAATATGCTTCTAATGGTGTTAAGAGATACTTTGTTTCACTTTCGACAGAACTCCATTAATGAACCGACTTGATTGGTCATCTCCATATAATTTAGCAATTTCAATCGCTTCATCAAGAACAACATTCACCGGTACTTCTTGATTGCAATATTTCAATTCATATACAGCCAGGCGAAGCAGATTGCGGTCAACAGCTGCCAGGCGGTCGAGGGACCACTTTTCCAAATACATCTTGATCTCCTCATCAATCTCTGGCTGATGCTTCAATGTACCATTCACAAGCATGTTCAGATAGTCATCTCCGCTTTCTTCTTCCAGCACATGTTCAATCGCATCGGCTGCATCCACCTTGCTTATATCAATCTGAAATAAGGCTTGCAGTGCCTTTTCTCTTGCTGTTCTTCTTTTCATGGAAATCATTAGCTCCTTTTTCACTTGTCTGATGCTAACAAAATAATAGCATATCCTATCGGATAAAGCATAGTTTCCTATTATTTTTCACTTATTAGTAAGAAAAGCGCAAGCGCCTTGTTCAGCCCCGACAAGCGCTGGAGCTGGACCATTCTCAAAGTGAATTTTATACTTTTTATCTTAAAAAAACCAAAGGCATGTATCTTTATGCCTTTGGTTTTGGTGATTACACTTCCTGGTCGACTTCTGTTTCTGGTTTTTGATTTTCGAATTGAATGCCGACTATATGGATATTGACTTCTGTTGCATCAAGCGCGGTCATGTTTAATAATGCCTGACGGATGTTATCCTGAATCCTCTGTGCAACGACAGGAATGGATACACCAAACTTCATAACGCAATAAACATCAACCTTGATTCCATCTTCGACTAACTCCACTTTTACACCTTTGCCGTGGTTTTTTTTTCCGAGTCTTTCGACTACCCCAGCAGCAAAGCTGCCGCGCATTTGCATAACACCCTCTACTTCGGATGCAGCAATGCTTGCGATCACTTCAATTACTTCAGGTGCAATTTCTACTTTTCCTAATCCGTTTTCGTCATGGCTCATTTCCAATGTGTGTTGCTGTTCATTCATAGCTAGACCCTCCTATTATTCTTCTGACATTACATCATACATTTCCAGGAATTTCGTATTGAATTGACCTTCCACGAATTTTTCATGGTTCAGCAGCTTGAGATGAAACGGGATGGTAGTATGGATTCCCTCAATCAAAAATTCACCGAGCGCCCTCTTCATGCGATCAATTGCTTCTTCTCTGCTACTTCCATAAGTAATGACTTTTGCAATCATTGAATCATAGTAGGGCGGGATTGTATAACCAGGATATGCCGCTGAATCTATTCTAACACCAAACCCACCTGGCGGGAGGTACATTTTGATTTTCCCTGCTGATGGCATGAAATTTTTTGCTGGATTTTCCGCATTTATCCGACATTCTATCGCCCAGCCGTTGAACTGAACGTCTTCCTGCGAAAGACTTAGCTTTTCGCCGGAAGCAATCTTGATCTGTTCCTTGATTAAATCGACGCCTGTCACCATTTCGGTTACAGGATGTTCCACCTGGATGCGGGTATTCATTTCCATGAAATAAAATTTGCGCTCGTGGTAGTCATATATAAATTCTACAGTGCCTGCACCAGTATAATCAACTGCTTTTGCAGCTTTGACTGCTGCCATGCCCATTTCTGCCCTTGTTTCCCCGTCAAGCGCCGGAGAAGGTGTCTCCTCTAGCAGTTTTTGCAGGCGTCTTTGAATAGTGCAATCCCGCTCTCCAAGGTGGATGGTGTGGCCGTAGCTGTCAGCAAGGACCTGGATTTCCACATGACGGAAATCTTCTATATATTTTTCCATATATACTCCAGGATTTCCGAACGCTGTCATTGCTTCCTGCTGGGTGATCGTAATTCCTTTGATCATCTCTTGTTCATTCCGGGCAACACGGATTCCTTTCCCGCCTCCGCCAGCCGTTGCCTTGATAATGACCGGATACCCGATGTCATTTGCAAGGTTTTGAGCCTCCTCTAAACTATCAATGATTCCCTGCGAACCAGGAACGATTGGCACATTCGCCTGCTTCATCGTTTCTCGCGCAACATCCTTTGTTCCCATTTTTTGGATCGCTTCAGGAGATGGACCAATGAAAATGATATTACACTCTCTGCATAGCTCGGCAAAATCAGCGTTTTCAGAAAGGAAGCCGTATCCCGGATGAATGGCATCGCATCCTGTTAAATTTGCCACGCTGATTATATTGGTGAAATTTAAATAACTATCCCTTGAAGCCTTAGGTCCGATGCAGTATGCCTCATCAGCTAGCTGTACATGGAGAGATTCTTTGTCAGCTTCCGAATAGACAGCGACGGACTCTATGCCCAATTCTCTGCACGCACGGATGACCCGGACTGCTATTTCTCCCCTGTTGGCAATTAGTACTTTTTCAATCATCTATATCGCTCCTTATTCGGGCTTAACCAGAAATAAAGGCTGGCCGTATTCTACAAGCTGTCCATCTTTAACAAGAATTTCGACGATTTCTCCATTCACTTCTGCTTCGATCTCATTGAAAAGCTTCATTGCTTCGACAATACAAACAATCGAATCCTTGCTCACTTTGGTTCCCGCTTTCACATATGCTTCTGCTTCCGGTGAGGAAGATGCATAGAATGTCCCGACCATGGGGGAAACGATCTTATGTAAATTTGCAGTATCCTTATCTTCCTCTTGCTTCGATTCTTTCATTGCAGCTGCGTCCATTTTTGGCTCAGAGTTCTGTCCTCCTGGCATTGCAGGCAGGGACGGAGTTTGGACCGGTACATCTGTCTGCACAGATTCGACCACTGACTTTTCGACTCCATGCTTCTTCATTTTAATTTTTGATCCTTCGTATTCGTATGAAAACTCGTCAATGCTTGATTGGTCTACTAATTTAATTAACTCTCTGATTTCTTGTATTTTTAACACCATTCGGCACCCCTTGTCCTTATAATAATTAAGACTAGATACTAACACTATACGATATTACCATGAGGAAATTCAATATTTAACACTATTTCTGGTCATCTTTCTCCATTTTACTGTTTTCTGAAAAAAATGTGAACAGCAGGTATTTTAGCGAAAAACTACAAAAATAAGGGGAAGGCATTTGCCTTCCCTTTCTCATGTATTTTAATTTGCTGGATCAAACTGGACCGCTACCGGTTGGAAAGAACCTAATTCTGTGCGAACCATCTGGATGATTTCATTGGCTGCAGATGCTGAAGGTTCTTTGGCTTTTACTGTGATTCTGACATTTTCACCATCCGCACGCACTAGTGCATCGTCATAGCCCATTGATGTAATCAGTGTTTCAAGAATCTGTTCTTTTTGCGAAATCTCATCAAGCTGATTCATCTTATCGATTGCTTCACTTCTCTTTTCTGCTGGCAAGTCAGTCGTTGCTGCTACGGTTTGCAGCTCTTCTTTTTGTCTAGTCCGCTGTTCTTCCAGGTTCATGCGCAGCGCTTCAAACTTCTCATCGTTCGCAACTTCGGAAATCACAGTCGTGCCATCTTTCGTTTCAGTCGTCATTGTTTCCTTTTGTTCGGCTTGCTTCTCATCAACCGCTGCAAGATCAGACTTCTGCTGTTCTGGTGCAGTGACATAATACACTGATAAGACAACCACTAGACTCAACATCGTCAGCAACCAGACTGTTTGCTTTTTCAACAACATCTATTATTCCCCCTTAGATTTTTTAGGCATGACAGACACACGGTGATTTGGAACATCCAATGCCCTTGTGACTGCCTCAATGATCCATTTTTTCACTTGTATATTTTCCGCACCATTCGCTACGACGAGCACCCCTCTGATTTCAGGTTTCTTTGTCTCGAGAACGATTGGCACCTCTTTCTCCCCATTTTTGATGATGACTAGCTGCTCATCTTGTGATGCATCCAGGACTTTGCGCTTGCCGCCTTCAGGGTCCGTTTCATCGGTCGTCTGTGATTGGATGACGGTATTTTTCTCTAAAATCTTCTTTTCAGTAGCATCTACGTTCACCAAAACGGAGACATCCCCTACGCCATTGATGCCTTCCAAAATCTCGATCAACTGGGCTTCATATGCTTGTTCATATTTGGAAATGATATCGTTCTCAGCTGAATTTTTCTGACCGAATACCGCTATATCCTCTTCTGTCTTCGCTTCCTTCGTGGCAGTAACAGCCATATCGGGTTTCGGATCGCCGATTAGATTGCTGATTAGCATGATCGCTACCCCAAACAAGACAACAATTAAGAAGTATTGGTATTTGCCGGATTTCTTGGCCGGCGGTCCATTCTTGCTGCTCAGCTGTTTCTTCAGCCAGCTCAACGGACCTTTCTCACTGTCCATGCGCTTCACTCCCTCCTTCTATCATTATTTGAATAGACTTTTCAGGAACATTCCATTTTTCTGACAGAAGAGAAGATAGTTCAGCTAGTTTCTGTGCGGATTGCTTTGATGGAAGAGGTGCATTCGTATCAATTTTTACTTCTCTTACTACTGCCACAGCCACTCCCTTATCCCCTGCTTTCCTCAACTGAACGATGACATGCTTTAGGTTTTCTGGGAAAGGCCGCTGATCCTGTTCATTTACTTCAAGCTCGATATGAGCAATCTCCATTCCTTGCTGTTCCATCAACTCCTCCTCTGCGGCTGTTTTCATTTGGACAGCCATTGTTTCTAAAATATATGCATGCTGAGAGGCTTGTATTTCTTTTTTTTGAAATTCTATTGAACTTTTTATCTCATCAACCTCCTGGCCGTTGAGCTCGCCAACATTTGCAATTACTGTTTCCATATCAGTATTGAATAGTTTCATAACTGGAGAAAGAATGATGGCAATCAAAATTAGCCCAGTTACAATTTTTGTATATTTATGGAAGCTTGAATTAGGCAGAAGCATATCAAGTACAGTCGCTAGAAGAATGAAGACGATAATATTGGTGACCCATTCTTTTATAAAATCCAACTCTCTCCCCCCCTACCTCACCATCATCGTTAAGTTCCCGGCGGCAATAATAACGGTTATCGTTAGAAAAAACATCAAGGAAACAATGCCTAATGCAGCAAAAACATAGATGATGCTTTTACTGATAGTATCAAGACAGGTGATGACCGGGCCGCCACCCAGCGGCTGGAGAATGGCTGCCGCAAATTTATAGATAAAGGCAACCATGAGGATTTTCACAGCTGGAAAGGCAGCGATCATCAGCAGAATAGCAACTCCTGCTATTCCAACTGTATTTTTTAAAAGCATAGAAGCACTGATCACCGTATCGGTTGCATCGGTAAAAATCCGCCCAATGACAGGAACAAAATTCCCAGTTATAAATTTTGCTGTCTTGACAGTCACTCCATCCGTTATCGCAGCTGAGGCACCCTGAACGGAAATGACGCCAAGGAATACGGTTAAAAGGATTCCTAGCAAGCCGATGCTCCAGTTACGGAGCATGCTTGCTAATTGGGTGACTTTATAATGTTCAGACAGGATGCTGACAATGCTCAGAAGTGTAGATAAGAATAATAAGGGCAGGACGACATATTGAATGAACATCCCGCTTGTGTTCATCATAAACAGAATGATCGGATGAAAAAAAGCTGCTGAAACCAGCCCCCCTGATGTGGCCATCAATGCCAATAACAGCGGGATTAGAGCAAGGATGAACTGGATCATTGTCCCGATGGTGTCATTCGTGTATTCAACGACTACATGAAAGCTGTTGAGCGCAATGATGATCAGAACCATGAACACAATGGAATAGGCTACCTTGCTGACGGTGCTTTTTTCGAAGGAGTTTTGCAAAGCCTGAAGAAACATGCTGAAAATAGTTAACAGAATCAACGATCCCAGCAATTTCCCGTTAACAATGAACTCGTGAAAGGCAAAATTCATAATACCTTTAAACCAACCATTTAAGGAGAACTTCTTTTCCCCGTTTATAAAATCATAGAGGCTTCCTTTCTGACTTTCTGGCAAATACCCATCATATTTAGTCGTAATATCTTCCCAAAACTGCTTAAGCTCATCGATATTCAATTCTTCAAGCTGGGTTCTTGCGATTGTGTCCGGATTGATCACTGGGGTTGTTTTTTGTTCCTCCCCAACAGCTTGTACATCTGGGAGAAAAAAAAATAACTGGCACAATAGAATTGCAAAGAGGAACTGGAGACGCTGCTTCAACTTCTTTCACCTCTTTCGAGCAGGTAGTCAGCCTGGAATCAAACGAATGATCGTTTCAATCATTACCGTAAGAATGGGAATGGCCATCGCCAAAATGAGGATTTTGCCGCCAAGTTCAATTTTTGAGGCGATTGCACCCTGTCCTGCATCCTTCGTGATTTGGGCCGCAAATTCGGCAATATAGGCGATCCCGATAATCTTCAAGATCGTTTCCACGTACACAACATTCACTCTAGCATTGGCAGCCAGTTTCTGGATCATGGCAATGATCTGATAGATTTGATCAACCAAGAAAAGAAAGATAGCTGCTCCTGTGAACACAATCAGCAAAAAGGCAAAGTTCGGCTTTTGTTCTTTGACAATCAGTGCCAGAAATGTCGCAATCAACGCTACACCTGTTATTTGAAAAATTTCAATCGCAGAGACCTCCCTTACCCCTGAAATAGGAAGACCGATTTAAGTTTTTGAAAAAGATCATCCACAATGGATGCAACCATAAAAAGGATATAGATGAATCCAAACAACGTGACCCACTGGGCATATTCCTTCTTCCCTACTTGTTCGAGAATTGTATGCAAAAATGCTACCACTATGCCTACGCCTGCTATTCTAAAAATGATATCCACATCAAGACCCATCTTTTCCCCTCCTAAACGCTACATCAGTAAGATGATTAATAATAAGCCCGATAAAAAGCCGATGCTCTTCACCATTTTTTCGTATTTCATCTGCTTCTCGCTAGCATCTGCTTCTTCTCTTTCAAGATGGGAAATCGTCAGGAGAATTTGTTTTTGCTGAGAATGCCTGTCATGCCTACCTAGCGTTTCTCCAAATTGCTTCATAATTTCAAATTCTCCTTGTTTGAAGGCCGTCAGGTTCCAAACTTCTCTTAAGCTCTCTTCCCATGCGATATGGACTGTGGTCTCCGTTTCAGTCAGCTTTTTGGAAAATGTTTTAAAAAACCAGGAAAGCGGCTTCGTCATTTGCTCAGACAACTTCCTCGAGGCTTCATGGAGAGGTGTGTGTCCATACATGATTTCCGCTTCCAGCGACTGCAATGCTGATTTCAACAACCGAAGTTGCCTGGGCCGTTCGCTAAGATGCCGTGAAGCTTCAAAACCTGTCCAGGTCGTTGACAGGATGATCAATATCGCGCCCATTATTTTTATCATTTATGTCACTCTCACTTTTTGACGGATTTCTTTCCCGCTCCCATCACAAATTGAAATGATTGTTCCAGGGCCAGTAATTCTTCCAAGTACGACAAACCGGTCAAAAATACCCATGTCTAGAATTGGTTTCAAGGTTGGTCTTTTTTGGATATCCAGCAGCGATTCCCCATGAGTGGTCATAATCAGCTTGATTCCTGCGTTTACAGCTTCCAGAATCGCCTCGGCATCCTCTTTCCGGCCAATTTCATCGACGACGAGGACATCTGGACTCATGGAACGGATCATCATCATCATTCCTTCTGCTTTCGGACACGAGTCTAGGATATCCACCCTTGGTCCAAACGTTAGCTGCGGAACTCCCTTTACACATCCGGCGATTTCGGATCTTTCATCGACAATGCCCGCTTTTAATGGCGGAACCTTTTTTTCTGGAATACCGCTTGAAATGATCCTAGCTATGTCCCTTAGCAAGGTTGTTTTGCCAGTTTGCGGGGGACCGACGATCATCGTATGTTTCCAGCTGTTTTGGTACAAATATGGCAACAACGGATCTGCAATCCCGATTTTCTCCCTTGCGATTCTAAAATTGAAAGAAGAAATGTCCCTGATTGCTTTTACAGAGCCATTTTCCAGAATCACCTTTCCGGCAAGCCCGACTCGATGGCCACCAGCAACAGTAATGTAACCACGCTTTAATTCTTCCTCCAGGGTATACATGGAAAAATGTCCGAGCTTATTCAACAGCTGGACAGCATCCTCTGGATGAACAATATACGGAAGGAAGTTTGGTTTCCCTCTCACCGTTATTTCAAGTGGTCTGTTGATCCGAATCCGAATCTCTTCGATTCCATCTATGTCATTAGGAGGGACTTCATTCAGCCGTTCAGCAATCCTTTTCGGCAAAAAAGATAAGATATCATTCATCATTGATCCTCCTGATTTTCGCTTACTTAATATGTATGCCTGCTTGACCACTTTATGACCTGCACATTCCATCGAGACCGATCTACCACCATTTTTCTAACCCGAAAAAAGCAAATAAATTTTGCTGTCAATGAAAAAACTAGTAGGGAAAGGAGTTGTTCCATATGAATGAAGATCATCAGAAGTTCCAGAAGGTTCAAAGAGCAGACCGCGCTACTTATCTTGGAGGAGGAAGGAGTCCGAGTAAATCGCCATCGACTGACCCAAAGTATAATAACAATCAAAATACGGACAAAGCACCAGGTGCCGGAGAGTAATTGATTTTCCCACCAATATGATCCCTCCTCGTTATTTATTATTCTTTCCTTACATAAATATTGGTAAGAGACGATAAATGTGGAGGGATGCTGGATGGTTACTGGAGGATATGACGCCTACCATACGAACAACGCTGGAAACAAAAGAAAAATCACCGTCAGCGGGGAGGGGATTATTTACTCTGCACCTAACATGGCAACAGCTACAATAGGAGTTCGGACAGAAAATCTTAACCTTCAAGCCGCCCAGACAGAGAATGCGGAAAAGTCTATTTCGATGTTAAGATCATTACAAAAACTAGGGATCGCAAAAGATGATTTCAAAACAGCCGATTTCCGGATCGACCCCATCTATACCTACGAGGAAGGCAAGCAGTTATTTCAGGGATATCGTGTCACACATTTGTATACTGTCACCATCAAAAATCTTGCCCAGGCGGGATTGGTCATTGATATGGCTGTGGCTAATGGGGCGAATGAGGTAATGAACATCCAATTCTCAGTCGCAGAGCCCAAAGCATTATATAACAAGGCGCTTTCATTGGCAGTCATCGATTCATATAACAAAGCACAAACAATCGCACAGACGCTGGGGTTTCAAACTTCCATTTCCAATCTCTCCATTACCGAAGAAACCCAAATAGGATCTCCCAGCCCATTCTTGGTTGCTTCAATGGACACAAGCAGTGCAAAAGAAACGCCCCTAGAACCAGGCAAGCTGAAATTCAAAGCAACTGTGACAGGAACGTATATTGGGTGAAAAGATGCGAAGAAGCAAACCAGAATTGATTTTTGGTGGAGAAGTTCAGGTCCTGGATATCCGTACACCGGATGAGTTTACTGACCCTACGCTACAAGTCTTCGAAAGAATATTTTCAGAGCTTTTCTGTTTATTTAAACCAAACAGAGCATGAAAAAGGGTCAACATATAATTTCTGATATTATAAAAAAAACCTGCTTCTCAGCAGGTTTTTTTCAATGATTTATGCACGTGATACATAGGAAGCGTCTGTTGTATTAATGATGAGTCTATCACCTTGGTTAACAAAGAACGGAACCTGTACAGTTAGACCAGTTTCCAGTGTTGCAGGCTTTGTGCCGCCAGAAGCAGTATCTCCTTTGATACCTGGTTCTGTTTCTGTTACTTCCAATTCAACCGTATTCGGCAATTCGACACCGAGTGTTTCATGTCCAAATTGCATGATGTATACTTCCATGTTTTCTCTTAGGAACTTCAGCTCATATTCAATCGAAGCGCCTGGAAGTTCAATTTGCTCATAGGACTCATTGTCCATGAATACATGTTGATCTCCGCTAGCATAAAGGTATTGCATTTTGCGATTCTCAATTTGGGCTTTCGCTACTTTTTCACCAGCGCGGAAAGTTTTTTCCTGGATTGCTCCTGTACGAAGGTTTCGAAGCTTGGAGCGTACAAACGCAGCGCCTTTTCCTGGTTTTACGTGTTGAAAATCAAGTACACGCCAAATACCATTGTCCACTTCGATTGTTAATCCGGTACGGAAATCGTTTACTGAAATCATTATTTGTCCTCCTAATGTGTCTTATAATATAATGAGCTCTTTCGTAGAATGTGTCAGTGACTCATTATGGTCAAGGGTAATCACCGTATCGTCCTCAATCCTAACCCCGCCAAGGCCGGCAATATAAATTCCTGGCTCGACCGTCACCACCATACCTGGTTCCAGTATAGTGTCTGAGCGGAATGAGAGGCCAGGGCCTTCATGTACTTCAAGACCGATTCCATGACCCGTAGAATGGCCAAAATACTCGCCATATCCCTTTTCGGTAATCAAGTTCCTTGTCAAAGCATCCGCTTCCTTGCCCGTCATGCCAGGTTTGATCCCCGCCATACCACGAAGCTGGGCTTCAAGCACAATATCATAGATTTCCTTCAGCTTATCAGAAGCATTTCCAACCGCTACTGTACGAGTGATATCCGATACATACCCATTATAATATGCCCCATAATCCAGGGTTACGAAGTCTCCTGTTTCAATCACCTTGTCACTTGCTACTCCGTGCGGAAGGGCTGAGCGATAGCCAGATGCCACAATAATATCGAATGATGATGAGGTTGCCCCTTGCTTTCTCATGAAGAATTCAAGCTCATTCGATACCTCTAGCTCTGTTCTTCCAGGACGGATAAACTCAAGTATATGTGTAAATGCAGCATCCGCGATGGCTGCTGCTTCCTTTAATATCTTAATCTCTGAATCATTCTTTATCAAGCGTAACTTTTCAATTTCATCCGCCACAGGAACTAATTCTGCTTCTATGGTCTGATCGAATGTTTTGAACGCTGAATAGGTAACATGATTTTCTTCAAAACCTAACTTGTTAATTCCCAGTTTTTTAGCCTGCTCGGCAACCTCATCCTGAATCAACCCTTTTTGCAACACAACTTCATATCCAACACATTGCTTGGCAGCCTGCTCTGTATACCTGAAATCGGTGATGAACAGCGCCTTGTCAGCACTGATTAACACCATCCCGGCCGAGCCAGTGAACCCTGTCATATACCTGCGATTATATTCGCTAGTCACGAGCATTCCATCCACCCCAAGCCGTTGGAAACTTTCCCGCAATTTTTGTATTTTTTCCATAACCTATTCCTCCTCTTTTCCTGCTTCTCTTTTAAAAGCTTCAAGTGCTAGTTCATAGCCAAGAATCCCCAAACCGGCAATCTGCCCCTTTGCAACAGGTGCAACGACCGATTTGTGCCTGAATTCTTCCCGCTGGTAAACATTTGAGATATGTACTTCGATCACCGGACAGGTAATTCCTGCTATTGCGTCTCTGATGGCATAGCTATAGTGCGTAAATGCCCCTGGATTGAAGATTACTCCGTCTATTTCAGTGTCCTCAGCCTCATGAAGTTTGTCAATTAGTTCCCCTTCGTGATTGGATTGAAAACAGACTACCTCCATCTTCCTTTCCTTTCCAAGGTTAATCATCCGTTCTTCCAGGTTCTTCAATGTACTGACACCATATATTCCCGGTTCTCTTTTCCCAAGACGATTCAAGTTTGGACCATTGAGCATAAGTATTTTCATCACATTTTCAAACTCCCGTAAAAAAGAATGTTCACTATGAACATTCTACCATAACTATTTGCGAGAACTACTCTAACTCGCTCAAGAGGTGATCTCCTGACGATTTTTCTCCTCGTTGCGATTCTCATTTTCCTCGTAGGAGATCGAATAGCCAACAAAAACACCATACAGTACGTAAAAACAAAGCGAAGTGACCAAGGTGTCCTTTGAGAGATCCCAAAATGGTTTGATGCCCGGAAACAGCGGATTGAGCACATAAAATACAAGGAAAAACAGTGCAATCCCGTAAGCTGCCCCAGCCCAGATGGAATTCAGCTTCCTCATGGTTACATAATAAATCATCGCTGCGCCTGCTGAAAAAATACCAATCGCTACGATGGATATAACTGTGCCAAGCCACTGCTGCTTCCAGTCTCCTAAAGCCCAGGGCTCCAATATTACGTTTGGTCGGATTTCGGTAAAATGAAATAGATAGGCCAAATAAGCGAGCAGACTCCAAAAAATGCCGCCGAACAATCCTGTCACGATGCTCATTGCAAGGAAGGACATCGGTTTTTCCCTTTGATTCTGTTCTAAGTTTTCATGATTTTCTGCCATTTGTTGCACCTCCGATGTTAGTATGTCCCTGTTCGGCAAAACCATTGCATCTCTGGAAAAAATGTTATAGATGCTTGCACTCCATATAGAGGTTTTTGCAGATATTTAGTAAAATGAAAGTAACAGCAATGGAACGAAGCTTTTCTATTCATATAAGCCATGAAAATGGCATTCTCTCGTTTAAATTGCTTTTAAAAAGGAAAAAGGGCAGGAGAAGCGTATAATTTTGAAGAACTTGTATAAAGTAATCGTTGGTAAGTTTAAAAGCTGGAAAAATTGCTCATGATGCTAGTAGGGAGGTGGCTTTCTTCGATGAGTCGAAATTTCAAGTATCTATTTTTAGGACTGATTGTCCTTGCAATCTTTGGTTTCGCTGTTAAGCTGTTTACCGATCCTGTCAGTATTCTCGTAACAATCGCAACAATTGCCTTGATTGGGGCCGCAATCTATTTCCTGGTGACTCGTATGTCTGGATCAAGTGCTGGAAGAGAACAAAAACGTGCTTTCCAAAAGGCAGCAAAGCGTTCCAAAAAACGGTTCCAGGCAAAAGATGCAAATGCATCTGCTAAGCGGTCAAAGATAAAATCCCTAGCATCAGCACGGAAAAAGAAGGATGCTCCGCACTTAACAGTCATAGACGGGAAAAAAAGCAAAAAAAAAAATCGGGCTTCCTTTTAAAGCTCGATTTTTTTCGGGTTATAAGAGATCAGTAATGCCATGATTTGAAAAATTTCTCCGCGCTGTTTTTTCCCAGCTTGATCAACTCTTGTTTTTTCTCATCCGTTAGTTGAAATTCAGTAGTCAAACTTTCCTCCATCGGAATGAAAATAATATTCTTTTCGTGCTTTCGAGAAATGTATCTGGAGTCATGGGCATCCTTCATCGTATCAAATAACGCATCGAACAATTGCAGCGCATTTTTAATGTTTTTCTTAGGCTGCTGAATCAGGTTTTGGCTTAGTTTGACTCCAAGTACCGGACGCATTTTCAACATTTTATCCTGGTCGAATAACCACATTGGGAAATTGCTCAGCACTCCGCCATCCACCACGATATTCGTACCAACCCGATCCCGCAACTTAACCGGTTCGAAAAAGAACGGGAGACTGCTGCTCATTCTGATCGCCTTTGCGACAGGGAAAGTCAATGGATCAATGCCATACTTTGGCAAATCATCTGGCAAGACCAAGATTCTTCCGTTTGTGAGATCTGACGCAATAATCCGTAAGCAACCAGGAGCAAGATCGCCAAATGTACGAAGCCCTCGGGCAGCCAGGACTTCTTCGATCCAGCATTCTAACTCGTCTCCTTTATAGAGTCCGAGCCGCCAGTATACAAAGAGCCACTTGGTTAAGGCAGATGGAAAGAACGTTTTCCTTGGATCGAGGAGTTTTTTTAAATCAATTCCATCCAGAATGTCGGCCATCTCAGCACTTGTGTAGCCGGCAGCAAGCAAGCCGGCAATTATGGAACCAGCACTGGTTCCAGCGACTCTTTTAAACCGGAACCCCTGTTCCTCAATTGCGGCACAGGCACCAACCAGCGCCAATCCTTTGATTCCTCCACCGGAAAAAACGCCATCAATGTACATAGGAGTCACTCCCGTCGATGTAAACTCATCTATACATCTTTAAGCGTTTCCTTTGAAAAATAGTACAGCGTACAAGTAAAAAATTTTGATTTCATCCATTGTTTCCTGGACAATCTAGCAGTCAGCGACTAAACAGGACAATATAGTAAAGGAACATTGTGACCAATCCGACCGGAACCCCAAATGCCGCCCATTCCTTGCTGGTTATATTTAGTTTTCCGGCAGCGATAATATTCGGGATATTACCCGGGACCAGCATGCCTCCACTGATGACCAGTCCAAGCAAAACCGCCTTAATTGTTCCAGATTCCATTGCAGGACTGATTTCTGCTGCAGCAAGGGTAGCATTATCTAAGATCGCGGATATCATGTTTATCCAATACAACAGCCTTGGAGATAGACCGATAACATATGCTTTGATCAGCGGCTCAAAACCATGTCCAAGGAATGTAAGTCCCATTACAAAGAGATAGATTTTAAAAGACCGAACAGCAATTTCCTCGTACGACTCAGGAAGGGAGGCAGACTTTAAAGCTTTTTTTCCCACAATGGGTCTTACAAGGATCATCGACATCACGCCATAAATAATGATAGCTGGAAGTACTTCTTTTCCGATTAACCTCCATAAATAAAAGAAGTCCTTGTCCAGTCTGCTGATGGTGATCGTTGCCAATGGCTCCCCCATCGGAGTTAGGGCAGCACCAATTCCAATCGAGAAGCATGCCAAGATGGTAAAACGAACTTCCGATCTACGGTCAAGCGGAAGGACCTTTATCATCATAACAAGGATAAGCGCTGCTATGATGGCAGTTATCATACTAGATGCCAGTCCAAGAAAAACAACTGTCAACCCGAAAAATAACCTAGGAGACAGGAATCTGCTGCTCCAGAGGATTGATTTTTCCAATTCCGCCTTAAACCACTTTGCCAGCAATCCAGCTGCTAACACCGCAAGCGTGATATTAATAGGATCAGTCACCGCTTTTTCAATTAGCTGGCGATCCATCGTACCACTAATCGTTGCTGCCGCGAGGCCCATAGTGAACAAAAAAATCTCCAAATTGTGTTCAATTGTTTTAACGGAAAAAGGCAAAAATAACACCAGCAGCAAAATAATCATTAACCCGATCATCGTTTCTCCTGTCCTTTTTTCTATTTCTTTTACTATATATAGGAACAATCCTAAAATTTAGAACATAGAATTTTGGGTACATGGAAAGGCGATAAGAATGAACGAAGAAGAAATAGCCACGGCCTGGGCCGTGGCTATTCTATTGAGTGTAACTTATAAACCACACTTTAATTGCGCGTTACAGTTTGTACAAGTATTGCAGCCGCCGATTTCTTTTACCTCACCCTTGCGGCAGACTGGGCAAGTGTTGCCGATCTCAGAGCCAATCGTCACGTTTGTAGAACGTAATTCATTGATCGTGTCGACAAGGACAACGTGCTGCTTTTGTTTTTCTTGCTTTTCCCCTTCATCGTCCATTGAGTTCTCTTCTGCTTTCAGCGTCAATACTTGAGAATCGCGGGAGCCGTCCACATAAACGGTTCCGCCTTTCGCTCCGCCTTTATATAGGCGCTCATATACTTTTTCCACCTGATCAACGCTGTAACCCTTCGGTGCGTTGACCGTTTTGCTGATCGAGCTGTCAATCCAGCGCTGGATGATACATTGCACATCAGCATGGGCTTCCGGCGCCAATTCCATCGCAGATACGAACCAGTTCGGCAGGTTCTCAGGATCTGCCTCCGGATTGCGATCCAAGTATTCCTGGACGATATCTGCCTTCACCTCGATAAACTTACCTAGACGGCCGCTTCTGAAGTATGAGAAGCTGAAGTATGGCTCAAGGCCAGTTGAAACGCCAACCATTGTACCAGTAGATCCCGTTGGAGCAACAGTCAGCAAGTGTGAGTTACGAATTCCGTTTTCAAGAATCGACTCGCGGATGTCTTCAGGCATTTTCTTCATGAAACCAGTATTTGTGAATGCCTTGCGAAGTCTGTTTGTCTCTTCTTCTGTTCCACCTTGAAGGAATGGGAAGCTGCCTTTTTCCTTGCCCAATTCTACTGATGCTCTGTAGGCAGAAGTAGCAATGGTTTCAAATACCTTATCAACAAGCTTGTTTCCTTCTTCTGAACCGTATTCTGTTTCGCAATAAATCAGGAGATCGTGCATGCCCATCACACCAAGACCAACACGACGTTCGCCTAGTGCTTGTCTCTTATTATCTTCCAGGAAGTAAGGAGTTGCATCAATGACATTGTCCTGCATACGTACACCAACTTCTACCGTATGCTTCAATTTTTCAAAGTTAACTGTTTTTGTTTCTTTGTCCGCCATTTCTGCAAGGTTGACAGCAGCGAGGTTGCAGACAGAGTTTGGTGCGAGAGGCTGTTCCAATTGTTATCCTAAAGGCTTTTTATCCCTTAGTTCTAACGGTTCGTTTCCCGTTAGTTCAGCATATCTTTTCATTACACACACTTTTCATAAATAATAGGAGATCTTTTCTTCCTCGATCTTCTCCAAAAACAGCTTTAGAAATTACCCTTAAATCTTTAACTCCAAATGAATTTTCAATTTGGTCAAGCATACTACTAATTGTAGTACTGACTTTATTTAAGGGAGTACTTAAAACTAAACTTGAATTGGCAACTGACCATTCGATAATGAATTGCTTTATTTCTCCATGAAGAACCTTTCTCTTGTTAACATATACTTTAGTTGCATTTTGAATTGCACTTTTTCCAGCACAAACTCTATTGCAAAACTTCTTAGGGGAACTTACAAGGGTTATAAACTCGGAGTTGCAAATCAAGCATCTTCTTTTTTCCCTCGGAGTTTTGATCTTGCCTTTTTGTGAAAGACCTGATTTTTTTAACCCGTCTAACATTCTTTGTTTTGCTCCACTATTAGAATTCCATAATTGCCTTGTATGCTCCCCGATTTTCCTCTTAGTAGCTGGAGAATGTTTTATATTAAAGTGCCCATTCAATGACCCTGATAACGATTTGTTGATAGTAGTATCTTTTGATTTAATCCATTTCGTTATAACAGAGTTTAAAGTGAAAGGTAGGTATTCATAAAAGTTTAAAAGTTCTTCATAAGAAATCAATTCATTATCTATTCCATGTAGAGTTTTAATTTTTTCTAAAGCCATTCTAGCGCCTTCTTTAGCTTCTTTGTTCCGAGATTTTATTTCAACAATCTTTGACAAAGAGCCGTTTTGATCGAAAATGAAAAAATCAGGTTTATAAATCTTATATCCTATATCAAAGGTTTTAGCCTCATAAGTCCAATTCACCTTATGATAGTCAAGATATATGGCGTATGCATACTCATATGAACTTCTTAAATAGAATCCTTTATAGAAACCTGCATAGCCTCTATTCATAAAAACCTCTCCATTATTTTTAGTGTTGTAATGTTGCGGCCTCGTGGATGGATTATATTCTGCTTTCGCAGGTTCACCATCTATGCGTTGCCCCTGTCCTTGTTTTTACTCAAGGCCTTCGGTTCGGATTCCCATCTCAGGGTTCCCGCTTTATTCCGCAATTTTTAACGTGAGGCAAACTAAGCTGCTCTACCACACGGGTTTGTCGCTACAACCTTCTGTCCATATGCCTGTGCGTTCGTCATGTCGTTGGCATTGTCGATGAAAAAAATGCCGGGTTCTGCTGAGTATGTCGCACAGATATTGACCAGGTTCCAGAGTTCTTTCGCTTTGATCTTTCTGTAGGTGCGTACTTTATAGCCGAGCTTTTCCCACTCACGTACGTCCCCAATTTTATGCCACTCTTCGTTATAAACTTTCATTGTTTCAGCATCATAGCTTTCAACGTCCGGGAAGCGAAGTTCATATTCAGCATTATTTTCGACTGCATCCATGAAATCTTTTGTCAATGTGACTGAGATATTTGCACCCGTTAAGAATTCTGAGTTATGGACTGTATAAGTTCCGCCTGTTGCGAGTTTTTCTTCTGCTGATCTAATGATATCTGCGCTGAAACCACCGTAGCCTGGAATGCTCTTATAGTTGACGATCCCCTGGTACATTGCTTCTTCCTGAATGGTTAGCGGCGTGAATTTCAATTTTTCTTTTGCCGTTTTCTTGATTGACTCGTCGTTTGTGTTTTCAATCAGGAAACGAAGGATTTTAGGGTTTTGCATTTTTGAAATGATGAACTCTACAATGTCAGGATGCCAGTCCGCTAACATGATCATCTGAGCACCGCGTCTTGACCCGCCCTGCTCGACTAGATGCGTGAGCTTGGCGATGTCATCAAGCCATGAAACCGATCCGGATGATTTTCCGTTTACGCCTCTGGCTAGAGTGTTGCGCGGTCTTAATGTAGAACCGTTCGTCCCTACCCCGCCGCCGCGGCTCATGATTTCCATGACCTGCTTGCGGTGCTCGGAGATACCTTCACGGGAATCCTTAACGAAAGGCATGACATAGCAGTTGAAGTAGGTAACATCTGTGCCAGCTCCTGCTCCATAAAGGACTCGTCCTGCCGGGATGAAATTCATGGATACTAGCTCTTGATAAAACTTTTCGAACCATTCCTTGCGCTTTTGTTCTGTTTTTTCAACTGCTGCAAGTCCTGTGGCATTTCGTTTTGCGATCTGCTCGTAAAACAGTTCGAGCGGCTTTTCCATCACGTCCAGTGAACGTTTGATAATCCCCGTAGTGGATTCATCGGGATCATCAAGCACTCCGCGAAACTCTTCTTCTACAAGCACAGTCGCTGTCTTGTTTTCCCAATCAATAGCTTGTATGAATCCAAGTCCGCGTGCCGGGAATTTCGGATCCTCCTTAATGGTGAGGACAACAAAATCTCCATTTGACAAGGTGATTTTTTCTGTGTCTTTAAAAGTATAGCGGTCTAGCATCACAAGCCGAGAGACCCCTTTGTGGGTGAGTTTCATATCAGGTGTAATGGGGTGAACCGGAGGAAACAACTTAATATCCTCGTTCAAACTCTCCACATTCAAAGTCCTTTTTTCGCCAATAGTAATAGACATTTCTACAACTCCTTCAAGATTTTAAAACTATTCTTTACAGTGAAACTAGCAGAAAGAAACTCTAGCTGCTTATTTGAATTACCCTAACGTTATCATATCGAAACACCAAAAATCAATATATAGTGTATTTTTTATTTTCGACAATACTATATATGGTGTTAAGGCCAAAAGAACTTTATTTTGTCAAACATGAAAATTATTAAAAAACAGAGAGAAAAAGAGATAAAGATCGAATTTTTCCCTTAAACGATCAAAAACAACAAATTTCGAGGGTTGCACTTTTTTCATTTTTCCCAACCTCTAGAAAATACTGGATAACAAAAAGCGCAAGCGCCTCGAACAGCCCCGACAAGCGCTGCCCGCCTAAAACGCCACGTCCTGTGGCTGGCGGGTCTAGCACGTCCTGTGCCCTGGAGGGCCGACCGGTGAAGTCGTTCTTTGACTTCATTGGGCGGACCGAAGCGACTCAAGGGGCTAGGCGCTGGAGCTGGATTAAGAAAACCACAATTAGTTATCCACAACTAAATAATTTTGTAATTTCCTAAACAGCAAAAAAAGCGGTTGATCCGCTTTATAAATTTTTTATCTTTTAAAATTCCAGTCCTCAGATTCGTATTTATTTTTTGCAAGTGCATTTACATAATCCAATTCTTCTTCACTTAAGGTGTAAGGTTCCAATTTTATCCTCAGTCCAGCCTCGAAACCTTCCTTGAAGGCTTTCTTTGCTTCCTCTAGTTCAATCTTCCGGCTGCTGATTTGATTGATGGCTACCGCCTTGGACTTGAAAGCACGCTGCATTCTTTCTTTGACTTTGTCATTCGGATACTTGAACAAGCTGAAAAGTTTATCTTCATCTAAATCCAGCAATATGGAACCATGCTGTAGGATTACCCCTTTCTGACGGGTCTGAGCACTTCCGGCAACCTTCCGTCCCTCAACCACCAGTTCGTACCAGCTTGGTGCATCAAAACAAACTGCGGATCGCGGGTTCTTTAGTGCTTCCTTTTCGGCAGATGTTTTTGGCACAGCGAAATAAGCTTCCAGTCCTAGTTTCTGAAATCCCTGCAAAATCCCTTCTGAAATGACGCGATATGCTTCTGTGACAGTTTTTGGCATGTCAGGATAATCTTCTGTCACAATGACGCTATAAGTGAGTTCGTGTTCATGCAGGACTCCCCTGCCACCAGTCGGCCTGCGCACAAACCCGAGGCCAAGCTGCTGTACAGCATCCATATCAATCTCGCGCTCAATCCTCTGAAAATAGCCAATTGAAAGGGTCGCAGGATTCCAACCATAAAAGCGGACAACAGGTGGGATCTTTCCTGCACCATGCCACTCGAGTAATGCCTCATCTAACGCCATATTAAATGACGGTGAATTGTCACCTGAATCAATAAATCTCCATACTGCTTTTTCCATTGCATTACCCCATTTTCATTTGATCAAGATTTTTTTAGTCTAACAAATAAATTTTCAAAAGAAAAGCAGCTTGTTTGAAAGAATTTTGGTAAATATCTTTGCGCTTATCCAGGAAGGCTTATATAATTAAAGATGGCTCAGCATAGCTTGAAAGGAGAAATATGTTTTGTATACACTTATTTTGTTAATCGTTCTGACAGTTGCGGTGATTCTGTACTATGTGTTTATGTATTTCCGCCAAAAGAAAATCCTAAAGACTTTGTCAGAGGAAGAATTCAAAGCAGGGTATCGTAAAGCGCAGCTCATTGATGTCCGTGAACCGAATGAATTCGCAAACGGCCATATACTAGGTGCTAGAAACATTCCGCTTACCCAGCTAAAGGCACGTTTGAAAGAAATCAGACCGGACAAGCCAGTCTATCTTTATTGCCAGAGCGGATCCCGCAGCGGCCGTGCTGCACAGCTGCTTCACAAAAATGGCTGTAAAGATTTATCCCATCTAGAAGGCGGCTTCAAAAAATGGGGCGGCAAAATTAAAGCGTAATCTGCTCTTTCCATAAAAATCACCCCCCAGCAGAAGCTGGGGGGTTAGCTTTTTTGCTATTTCCTTCAACGCTGACGAAAGCCTTTCTGGAAATCATGCAGAGTATATCGACATGATTTCAAAAAACTATTCCGCTTTCTGATAGCGGAGGATCGGCTTCCTTGCAGCTGTTGTTTCATCCAGGCGGCCTACTACCGTGGAGTGCGGTGCTTCTTGAACGATTTCCGGGTTCTCTTCTGCTTCACGCGCGATTTGGATCATCGCATCGATGAAGGCATCAAGCGTTTCCTTGGATTCTGTTTCTGTCGGCTCAATCATGATCGCTTCTTCTACATTCAATGGGAAGTAGATGGTTGGCGGATGATAGCCGAAGTCAAGCAGGCGTTTGGCGATATCCAGCGTGCGCACGCCTAGCTTTTTTTGACGCTTGCCGCTTAGGACGAACTCATGCTTGCAATGCCTGTTAAACGGCAGATCATAATAGTCAGCAAGCTTTCTCATCATATAGTTGGCATTGAGTACCGCGTACTCTGTTACAGCCTTCAAGCCATCCGGTCCCATTGTGCGGATATAAGTATAGGCACGGACATTGATGCCAAAGTTTCCGTAGAACGGTTTTACCCTTCCGATAGACTGCGGGCGATCGTAGTCGAACTTATAAACGCCATCCTGCTTTGTGACGATTGGCTTTGGCAGGAAGGGGATCAAGTCTGCTTTTACGCCAACTGGGCCAGAACCTGGTCCGCCGCCGCCGTGTGGTCCTGTGAATGTTTTGTGAAGGTTCAAGTGGACAACATCAAAGCCCATATCACCAGGCCGTGCCTTGGACATTACAGCATTCAAGTTGGCTCCATCATAGTAAAGCTTTCCACCTGCGCCGTGGACTATTTCGGCCATCTCCAAAATATTTTCTTCAAATAATCCAAGCGTGTTCGGATTTGTAAGCATTAATGCTGCAGTATCTTCCCCGACAACCTTCTTTAGGTCTTCCAGATCAACAAGACCATTTTTATCGGATTTAACTGTGATCGTTTCAAAACCAGCGACGGTCGCAGATGCAGGATTTGTTCCGTGAGCGGAGTCAGGAATAATGACCTTCGTCCGACTTTGGTCTCCATTCGCTTCATGGTAGGCCCGAATCATCATCAATCCCGTCCATTCCCCATGCGCACCAGCGGCCGGCTGCAAGGTAACTTCATCCATACCAGTGATTTCAATCAAGTGTTCCTGCAGGTCGTACATCAATTCAAGCGCACCTTGAACAGAACTTTCATCCTGCAATGGATGCAAGTGTGCAAAACCATCAAAGCGAGCGACATTTTCATTCATTTTCGGATTGTATTTCATCGTGCATGATCCAAGCGGATAAAATCCGGAATCCACTCCATGATTGCGTTTGGATAATGCTGTGTAGTGGCGCATGATATCAAGCTCGGAAGCCTCAGGAAGTTCCGGATCGTCTTCCCGAAGAAATCCTTCAGGCAAAAGGTCTGTTAAATCTGCTTCTGGAACATCCATTTCCGGAAGGCTATAGCCGACACGGCCTGGTGTGCTTAATTCAAAAATGAGTGGCTGATCTTCCTTATGCATTGATATCCCCCATTTCCTTAACAAAAGTATCGATTTCTTCTTTCGTTCTTAATTCCGTCACTGCAATCAACATATGATTCTCAAGTCCGGAAAAATCACGGCCGAGATCATAGCCGCCAATGATGTCTTTTTCGAGAAGCTTCTGGTTCACTTCTTTTACTGGCTTATTTAGTTTAACAACAAATTCATTAAAAGAATGACCTTCAAATGCGATTTCAAAACCATTTTCCTTAAACTTTTGTTTAGCATAATGCGCTTTTTGGATATTGCTGACAGCCATTTCCCGTACACCCTTTTTGCCGAGTGCTGTCATTGCCACAGAGGCGGCAAGGGCATTTAATGCCTGGTTCGAACAGATATTGGACGTCGCTTTATCCCGGCGAATATGCTGTTCCCTCGCCTGCAGCGTCAAAACGAAGCCTCTTCGTCCCTGATCATCCTTCGTTTGGCCGACGAGTCTTCCGGGAACTTTTCTCATTAACTTTCCAGTTACTGCAAAGTATCCACAGTGAGGGCCGCCGAATGCAGTCGGAATTCCGAATGGCTGTGCGTCTCCTGTCACAATATCTGCGCCAAATTTCCCTGGAGGCGTCAATGTCCCAAGCGCAAGCGGATTGCTTGATACTACGAAAAGTGATTTATTCTCATGGACAATTGCTTCGATTTCCTTCATCGATTCCAGACCGCCAAAGAAGTTCGGATACTGGACGATAACAGCAGCCACATCTTCGCTTGTCATCCCTTTCAAAGCATCTATGTCTGTTACACCATCTTTATAAGGCACTTCGACTACATCAATATACTGACCTTTTGCATAGGTTTTGACGACATCCTTATACTCCGGATGAACAGCGCTTGAAATCAATATTTTCTTCCTTCTTGTATGGCCTGCACTAAGCATGGCCGCTTCTGCCAGAGCAGTTCCACCATCATACATGGAAGAGTTCGCTACCTCCATGCCAGTCAGTTCGGAGATCATCGTCTGAAATTCAAAGATGGCCTGAAGTTCACCTTGCGAGATTTCTGGCTGATAGGGTGTGTACGCAGTGTAAAATTCCGAACGTGACAGAACATGGTCAACAATGACCGGAATATAATGATCATATACCCCTGCACCAATGAAGGAAGTATTCCTTTTTAAATCAGCATTTTTGGCTGCCATCTGAGCAAGCTCCTTCATAAGAGCTGTTTCCGGCTTGGCTTTCTTAATGTTATATTCTCCAGTGAAACGGACCTTTTCAGGTATATCGCTGAACAGTTCATCAATTGATGATACACCGATGCTTTCCAACATTGCGTTTTTGTCACTTTCCGTCAGCGGTAAATAGCGATGCTTCATAACTTTTCCCCTCTCTGGCATTTACTTTTTGGCTCTTTTATAAAATGGTGTAGCTGAAACAGCAGCTTTCAAGCGTTTTCCGCGGATTTCAACTTCTACTTCATTCCCAAGCTCCGTTTCTCTAGTGTCAAGCAGTGCAAGTCCGATGTTTTTCTTGAGCGTTGGGGATTGCGTTCCAGTGGTTACCTCCCCAACCCTGACTTCCCCTTTGTAAACTGGATAGCCATGGCGAGGAATGCCTCGGTCGATCATTTCGATCCCGATAAGCTTTTTAGTCAGACCTTTTTCTTTTTGCTGCTTGAGTACCTCTTTTCCGATGAAATCAGCTTCTTTATTCAGCTTGACCGCAAAGCCAATCCCTGCTTCAAGCGGGCTAATTACCGGTGACAATTCTTGGCCATACAAAGGAAGATTTGCTTCGAAACGGAGTGTATCCCTAGCACCAAGGCCACAAGGAAGAATGCCTTCTTCTTTGCCTGCCTCAAGAATTTCTTTCCAGAGTCTGACTGCGTCTTTAGAATCGCAATAAATTTCAAATCCATCTTCTCCAGTATACCCTGTTCGAGATACAAGCGCTTTCTTACCGTTCAGATCGACTTCTTGCTTGAACTTAAAAAAACCTATTGTGCCGAGGTCGAATTCTCCGGACAGCTTTTGGAGGATTTCTTCCGCCTTTGGTCCCTGTATAGCTAGCTGTGCCATGCGATCGGACAAGTTTTCCATTTCCACATTGCCTTCAAGTTGTTTCTGCATCCAATCGAAATCCTTTTCAATATTGGAAGCATTCACTACAAGCAGGTAATCATCCGCTTCGATTTTATAAACAAGCAAATCATCCACTGTGCCGCCGTTCTCATAACACATCGCCGTGTACTGTGCTCCCCCGTTTTTAAGCTTTGAAACATCATTTGTCATCAACTTTTGTAAGAAATCCAAGCTATCGGGACCGCCCACTGCGATTTCGCCCATATGGGAAACATCGAATAAACCGGCTTTTGTCCTTACTGCCTCATGTTCCTCCTTGATGCTTGAAAACTGAACAGGCAGCTCCCAGCCTCCAAAGTCAACTGTCTTCCCGCCATACTCCTGGTAAACTTCAAAAAGTGGTGTTCGTTTTAATTCCGACATTATGTATCCCCCTTTGTCTCAAGCCAAAATATCAGTTTGCATCCACCTCTATATCCAAAAAGCAGAAAAGGACAGAGCACCCCCTCTTCATCCGAGAAGGTCTCTGTCCTTTCACCTGAAAGTTTACCTGTATAGGTTTTCCTCTTTGGTGGCTCACACGAATGGAAGCACCCTCCAGAGATGCGTCAAACAAGAGTTCTTTTGCCTGAGAGATTCACAATTCTGCTTGCTCCTTCGGCGCTACCGGGGTAGTCTCTCCTCTTGTCGTCATCCGCATTTATATTATTTTCACATTTGGGCACGCTAGACGTTATCACCCATGTCTGCAAACTGATGTTTCCGGCTATAAAATGACAAATTTCAAAACATTCAAAAGCTAACTTCATCCTACCATTAGAAGGGGGATTGGGCAATATTTTTATATTAAAAGAGGTGGAGAAAATGAACGCGGAAATAAACTTAGATTCCTCCTGGCAAAACGAAATGGCGGAAAGAATCGAGAAGGACGGACCATGGGGAAATTGGGAGCTATACAAACTTGCGGTTGAAATCGAAAAACATACGATCATCCCTGAATTTGAAGGTCTCCAAGCGCCTGGTCACCTCCCGGATCTAACCCCATTGCCGCATCAGCTCGAAGTGGCCAGGCAGGTGGTCGAAAATATGAACGGAAAAGCGATCCTTGCTGATGAAGTGGGACTGGGAAAAACGATCGAAGCCGGACTGATTTTGAAAGAATACATGATCAGAGGCTTGGTGAAAAAGGTGCTAATCTTAGTTCCTGCTTCACTAGTTTCGCAATGGGAGATGGAGTTAAACACCAAATTCCACATCCCTGCAATTGCCCAAAAGAAAAGTTATGTGTGGGAACAATTCGATGTCGTCGTTTCATCTATTGATACAGCCAAGCGTGCCCCGCACAAGGATATCATCAACCAATTAAATTATGACCTGATTATCATTGATGAAGCACATAAATTGAAAAATAATAAAACAAAAAACTATGAATTTGTTCAAAACCTTAAAAAACGATTCTGCCTGCTACTAACGGCGACTCCTATCCAGAACCGGATTGAAGAAATTTTCAACCTCGTATCATTATTGAAGCCAGGTCATCTCGGCAGTGAATCAGCATTTTTTGATAAATATAAAAAAGATGCTAGGTCTGTCCATGATGATGAGCATCTGCGAGAACTGGTCAACAAAGTGATGATCCGCAATAGGCGTTCGGATACCGGCATCGAGTGGACAAAGCGACAAGTAGAAACGATTCTGATCCATTTATCCAATGAGGAGCGAGCTTTATATAACGCCATCGAGGACTTAAGAGGTTCTGCCAGCGGACTTGCATCCAGTCAGTTTTCACTAATGACCCTCCAGCGGGAAGCATGCAGCAGCAGGGAAGCTGTTTTTTACACACTCAAAAATATGCTGCAGCGGCAGGAAAACCCTTCCATTGAATTACAAAATACGATATCCCAGCTTATCAAACAAGTGGAGGCCGTAACAAAAAACTCCAAAGCGGAAAAAGCGCTTGAGTTGATCAACCAAATTGATGACAAAGTGATCATCTTCACCGAATATCGAGCCACTCAGCTGTATCTTCAATGGTTTCTAAAGCAAAATGGCATCACATCGGTTCCGTTCCGCGGCGGGTTCAAACGCGGAAAAAAGGACTGGATGAGAGAGCTATTTCAGAAGAACGTTCAGGTCCTGATCGCAACGGAAGCCGGGGGCGAAGGGATCAACCTGCAATTTTGCAGTCATATCATCAACTTTGACCTTCCCTGGAACCCAATGAGACTGGAACAAAGAATCGGCAGGATCCACCGTCTTGGCCAAGAAAAAGATGTGAAAATCTTCAACTTCGCAACGAAGGATACAGTGGAAGAACATGTTATGAAGCTTCTTTACGAGAAAATCAATCTGTTTGAAAAAGTAATCGGTGAACTTGATGATATCCTGACAAAATGGGAGTTTGGAAATATGGAAGAACACTTGGTTGATATCTTTGGAAAGTCCTCATCAGAAGGGGAAATTCGGATCAAGATGGAAAACTTAACCTCCATGATCCAGTTCGCAGAAGAAATGAAGGGGGAATCTCAACGTGAAGCAACAGGAAATCCATAATTTTTTAGAAAGGTATTTCATGGCAAATCATTGTGAACTGATAGAAAACGACAAAGGATATATGACTGTCCAGCTCACCGTGGAGCTTGATAAGGAATTGATGAACCGTCCGTTTTACTGGCATTATCTTGAGAAAACGGGTGGGGTACCAAATCCAATGAAGCTTACCTTTATAACAGACAAACAGCAGGCACCAGACAATTTGCAAGGAGAAATCATCCATTTTGGTTCTCCGCGTCTTCATCAAATCTTTGATTCAACAAAGAACCTGGCAGGTTTTATCCGTTTATATCAAAAGGACCAGTATCATGAACAAACCGCTTTGATTCCCTGGATTGGAATCAATGGAAAAGTATCTTACCAATGTGACAGAAAACGGGAGGTTTTCCATTCAATTGGGCTCCAGCTGATCAATGGAAGAATGGTGGAAAACTTTCATGAACGATTACTAAAACTTCCATTAACGACAAAAATACCGGATTATGCCTATACACTTTCTCCTTTGATCAAACCAAAGAGCGGGGTGAATAGAATCCAGGCATTTCTTACTTCCATTATTGAAAAAGAGGATCATACATGGGCAGTGGAGGCAAGAGAACGCTGGCAGAAGGATCTCGATTTACTTCATCATTTTTATGAAAATGATGAGGAAAAATCCGAAAGTTTTGAAACAGAAAAAACAGCTTTAAAAGAACAATATGAACCGAAAATTCAACTCTCCATCATCAATGGCGGATTGTTTTATTTAACCGAGAATGCCATTACTTAAAGTTCACATCGCATAGCAAAGCCCGGCGGATTGGTTCGCCGGGCTTTGCTTCATAAGCGTTTTTTCTTTTTTACTCCGGACATCAGCATAAACGGAAGGATGCCGAACCATTTGAATAGAAAGGTCGCTTCTGCCTCCTTTTTTTCCTGCTTGATTTTCCGCCGTTCCTCTTTTGGCTGATCGATATATTGTACAACGGTCTGGGTTAGGTATTTCACGTACTCATTTGTTTTCATGGCTACACCATCCTCATCTGTAAAAGTATACCCATGTGTCATTTTTTCATACACTGGATGATGTCATCGACAATTTGCTGTACCGTTTTAACAGATGTATCAATTTCAAATTCCGCTGTCTCCCGATACAAAGGAAGTCTACTTTCGTATAGCGCTTTAGCTGTTTTCATTTTGTCCTGTTTCAACAGCGGTCTGGAATCATCCTCCTTCAGCCTTGCGAGGATGCTTTCAAGTTCCGCATGCAAGTAGACAACATTCCTTTTTCCTTTCAGAAACAGCCTGTTGCCTGTCCTTCCTACGATCCCTCCTCCTGTTGCAATAACAGCATTGGTGGAAGGCAGCGATCGCAAAACCTCTGCCTCATAATGGCGAAACTTTTCTTCCCCTTCTGCAGCAAAGATCTCATTGATGGACATTCCAGTCCTTTTGACGATCTCTTCGTCTGTATCATACACTGCCACATTCAGTCTCCGGGCCAATTCCTGTGAGACAGTTGTCTTTCCTGCACCCATGAATCCAATTAAATAAATCGCTCTCATATCTCGTCATCACCTGTCAGTTCTTTTCCTTCCATTTTATCATCATGCCCTTTTCCTTGTCATATTGGCCAAAACCAATCCCCTTTTCACCGCTGTCGAGTTCAAGAGTGAAAGTCACTTCGTCAACAGTCGTAGATAAGGATTGTTTTTGGAAGCCAACTGTTCCAAAATGGTAATCAAGGATACCGTTAGTGGGCAAATTGTCTTCTTTTAACAGAAGCTCAGCCTGTTTCATCGAGCACAGCATATAATATTCCTGGAGTCGAATGGTTTCTGTCTCTTTGGCAAACTTTTTCTCGGCAATATACTGTTCCGTCCCTATCAGCAAAAAAAAGGACATCAAAACTAAAAAAATCATTGTTAATGGATAGATAAACCCTCTTTCATTTATAGTTGAACACCTCCTGTTTGCAAAAACTGGTGGATTCGAACCGAATAATGAATTCCATCTAAACCAACGGCCGTTACCATCACACCATCCGCAATTTTTTCAAAAGCAAAGCTGGACAGATTTTGCATCAAAATTTCGTGTCCTTGTCCATCCACTCTTCTCCTCATACTAGAAGCATACTTTTCGTATAGGATGATTTGGCCATTGACTTTCAATAGCAGCTTATCAGGTTGAACTGTCATCTGTTCTGCTGTGCGGATCTCTTTTTTTATTTGGCTGCTGAACACATCCCACTCCATCCTCGTGAGTCCTTTTTCTGTGAGGGTGTCATCAAGAATGATTCTAAAACTTAATGGAAGCATCGAGGCAATCATGGAAAACACCAACAACGATAAAAGCATCTCCAGCATGGTAAAGCCGATTTCATTCAGTCGCAGAACATTTTTTATGGGCTTGCTGGTTGCTCTCATAATGAACACATACCTCCCATGTAGAATTGTTTTCAACCTTAGTCACGGTTACTTCATATGGAATTCCGTTTTGAGAAATCCAATTTGTTCCCGAAGTTGTGCCCGCAACTTTCAAGTACATCAGTTCGTCATATAAAATAGAGTTTGCATCTTCCTCGGCCCTTACTTCTGCCGTCTTTTCGATTATCACTACTGCTATTGGCAGCAAAACTGTAGTCGCCATAAGAAATGCTGTAAGCGATAAAAGCATGTCCGCCATAAAAAAGCCTTTTTCATTCTTCGACAACATAAAATCGACCTTTCCCAATTAGGATCATCATTCGGAACCTCTTTGAGCCAGCTGTCACATAGAAGGACCCGAAACTGTCAATATTCCCATCCGGCATATAGTGAAACAGGAATTTCATCGTGCCTTGTTCGACCAAAACGTCTGCAGAATAATACCGTTCGATCAGATAAGGTGCACGATAATCGGTGCCGCGAATATAGTACGCATGGTACTCTGGCAGGAAGCGGACAGTTACTTGTTCCTGATGGGATATTGCGTATTGTTGGCTGTACAATAGATCGGATTCTAGCTGGTTGAAGAAAAGTTCTTTTGCGAGGACATCATTTTGTGGTGCAAACAGAAAGACAGATGTAACGGAGAGCATCAGGAAAGCTGACAGAACAATGATCATTTCAACCATAGTAAAGCCGCCAGTGTTTTTCAGCCTGCCGTTCATAATGCTGACTTCTGGACAGTCCCGTCAGTTAAAATTTCAATCTTTGTTCCGTCGGGACAAGCGGCATTCGGGCTTTTCAAGTAGCCTGCGTCGTAAAGCAGCTGGAAATCAGGGGTAGTGTTTTTATCCATTTTATAAGCCTGTACCTGAGTTTCTACCAGTTTTATATATGCCTCACAGCCTTTATTGTTGATATTCGAGTTATGCGTTGCAATATTCGGCACCGTAATAATTAATAAGACCGAAATCACCAGCAATACAATCATCATTTCTATCAGCGTAAAACCTTTTTGATTTTTCATTATTTTCTTCTCCTTTTCCTCGTATCTAATTACTTTAAATCCCTTTCATCATGTCGAACATCGGAAGCAGGATAGCCAGATACAGTGAGATGACCAGCAGGCCAATAAAACTGTATAAGATTGGCTGGATTGTTTTCATCGACGTCTCCAATTTGTCTTCTAGTTCTTTAAGGCAATACCGGCTGTAAAAATAAAGCTCCTGATCCAGTTTGCCATTCTTTTGCCCGTGCCTGATAATTTTCGGCAATTCAGCTTCAAAAAACGGATAATCATCTACTGCCTTGTCAAAATCCTCACCCGCTGCCAATTTTGAGATAATATCCTTTCCGATTTCACTTAAAAATGGTTCATGACGATTTTGCTCAAAAACCTTCAAGGCATCATGAACCGGTATCCCTCCCGAAAACAGATAGCTTAATTGGACTGCGAAGGAATGGGAGGAAAGCAGTTGGATCCATCTGCCTGCTACCGGCAGTTTCACCAGTTTCATTTTTTGTTGCATAACAGGCAGTTTCCTGAATATCAAATTGTAATAAAGGGCCGATAGCACTGCAATGCTGAGCAGAAAGTAAAGCAGGAAAGGAATAATGTCACCAGCAGCACGAATGATTGCCATGAAAATATTCGGAGCCATGTTCATGTCTGAGAAAAGTGAGGTGAATTTCGGCAGCAACACCTTGTTGATGAAGAAAAACAAGAGAAAGGTGAGGGTACCAAGGAACAGTGGGTATGCAGCCAACTTTTTCAGCCGCTGATAATCGGCTTCGCGTTTTAAGACCATATCGGCTCCTTCTGTGACGGCATGGACTAGGCCACCGTGTTGCTCAGCAAAATATACATAGCTGATCAATTCTTTATTGAAATGCAATTCAGCTAGGATTAAATAAAAAGGAAAGCCTTCCCGAAGCTGATCGAGACTTCTTTTAATATCTGCTTTCCTTTTCCATTCAAGATGAAAAGTCATCGATTCAATTGCCTCTGCTAAAGAATATCCTTGCGCCAAAAGCTCCCCTGTCCTTTTCAGGAATCTGGCCTGATCACGGACTGGCCACTTATTCTCCTTCATTTAGCACCCACCTCTGATATTCCGATTCCTTGATAAACCCCAGGGCGATGCCTTTTTTTATTGCATCCTTAAGTGTTTTGTAGTGGTAATTCTGGTGTTCTCCTTTCGCTTCCTTCAATGCAGCCGATAAATCCCTTCCTGTAAGAATTTCAAATACATTTCCCCTTTTGCCGCTGCCAGAAGAGTAGCAGAACGGCGAGCAAGCATCTTCACAATAAGGACATGTCAATTCAACAAGCCTTTGTGCGGTTACTGCGATCAATGTCTGTTCGATTTCAAGCCAAGATATCCCGAATTCACTCAGCCTGTATATGGCTCCCTTTGCATCCCGTGTGTGCATCGTCGTCAATACCAAATGCCCTGTCAGCGATGCCCTTATCGCTGTCTCCGCAGTCTCTTTGTCTCTGATTTCTCCAACCATAATGATATCCGGATCATGCCGGAGGATCGCCTTTAAGCCCGCAGCATAGGAAACACCTGCTCGTTCGTTGACCTGAACTTGAAGCACGGCTTCACTTGGTTTTTCAATAGGGTCCTCGAGTGTGATGACATTACGATGGACCATTTCCGAAGTTTCCGATAGCATGGAATACAATGTAGTCGTTTTGCCACTGCCTGTCGGACCGGTAAAAATAATCAGACCATGAGCATGTTTTAAAAGGGAAATTAATTTTTTTGATGTGGATGGGAATAATGATAGTTGGTAAGAAGGGATCTGCTTTTGTTCGGGAAGAAGCCGAATGACCATGCTTTCGTTCAGATAGGCTGGAAGGGTGGAGATTCTCAAACCGATTTTTTGATCGTGGTCCTGGTAGCTGAAGGCGCCACTTTGCGGCCTTCTCTTTTCGCCTATATCCATCGAAGCGGTAAATTTAAAGTGGGAAATTAGCCGTTCACAATCCCCCTGATCAAGCGTGTATCGGGGCAGCAACTGATTGCCTAGCCTGAATTTTATCAGGGTGTCTTTCTCGTGCGGGATAATATGAATGTCCGATGCGCCGCTTTTTAAAGCATCTTTTAAAATGTTTTCTGCCAGCAGTTCAATTGATTTTACAATAGGAATGCACCACCTTTTTTGTTATACAAAAGGATTCTACAGAACACCTCCTCTTCCTGCGAAAAATATAAATAAAGTGTGTATAATTAGTGACAGTTCCATTCATACTAAAAATCGTATTCATTCCCGATGGGCTATAGCCAAGCGGTAAGGCAACGGACTTTGACTCCGTCATGCGTTGGTTCGAATCCAGCTAGCCCAGTATATCTGTTTACAGTAAGCATTTTTTGTTTTGTGACATGAATTGAACGATTGTTTCCTGCCTGGCGAACAAATCACCTATAGTTTTTTTGTTTCGTTCATTATTTCGCCATTTAGTTGTGAACATTTTCTAAACATATAGTGTAAACAGTGTAAACCTTATTTTCCCTTGTATTATAATGAAGACAAATCAGTTGTCTGAGGTGAAATAAGGTGGAGCAAACATTAAAAATAACAAGTGTTTTGTCCGATCCAACGCGTTATTATATTTATCAATACATTACAAAAAGGCATAAAGACGTAACCGTGCAGGAAATTGCCGACAATTTTGAAATTCACCCGAATGTGGCTAGATTGCACTTATCCAAACTCGAAGACGTCAACATGCTGATTTCGGAGACGAAAAAAACTGGCAAAGGCGGGCGTCCTAGCAGATTATACCGGATGTCTGAAGAAGTCATCCAGCTTCACTTCCCATTTCGGGATTATCAGCTTCTGTCTAAAATCGCCATGACGACAATGATGTCACTCGGAGAAGCCGGCAAGAAAGCTTTATATATCACTGGAAAGCGTTTTGGCTCAGAACTAATGGAACAGGAGATGGCACGCCATCCGCAGCTATCAGAAGAAATGACGTTTGAACACAAACTGAATTCAATCAAAAATGCCGCGACGCTTGCTGGTTTTTATCCGGAATTCGAACCGAATAGTGAGAAGACAAAAATTTATTTCCAGATTTTCAACTGTCCTTTCAAGGAGATTGCCATAGAGCATTCGGAAACTGTATGCAATATGCATTATGAATATTTGCGTGGAATGTTTGAATCCGTGTTTGGAGAAATCGAACTGATTGAAAAAGAAAATATGTTCACAGGCTGTAACTCCTGCTCTTACCAGGCAGTAATTGGTCAATAATTTGGTCCTTATTTACTTTTCATCCTCCTTTCCATTATAATAGTCCATGATGGACATAAGGGTAAAGGAGGGATATCTTTGGATCGGATGTACAGAGTTTTAGGTTTCTGGACGGGAATCTTTGCTGTCATGTTTTTCTTAGGTGACATGTATACTACGTCCTTGATTTTCTTTGGTCAAACTGGATTTTTCTTGCTTTTAAGTTATTTGAAACTGTCTGAGCGGATGTACATCTACGTCTTTGGCGCCTACTTAACGATTTTCTTTGCAGGTTTTACTTACTGGTCAACATTTATGATGCCACTAGGAGGAGCTGGAAATTGATCCGCTCTGGGCGCAACAAAAAAGCGATGGACTTCCATCGCTTTTTTTCAATAAAAGAATTTAGAATAATTTGAGCACCTGTTTTCCCATCCCTTTCTTTTGGATGACAACATCAAAGGATTGACTAATTCCTCCCGGTAAGATCAAGCTGCGAATTGCTCGATTCCGCTTGCTTGCTTCTGAAAATGGATTTGGATCTTGATGTGGAAGAAGTTCTTCGAGGATTCCAGCAGCAATCAGGAATTCATCCTGTCTCATTTTCTGGACGAATTCCAGACCGTATACTTCACCAAAATCTTTGAGAGCATCAAAATGCACATGACTGGTTAAGTCCATCTCTCCTGGGTACAAGAGAATCTCATCGTACTGCTGATGATTAAAATAGCCTCTCAAGCTTCCTCGCCTCCGTGATGGATGCATCCACTCCTCTTTTGTATAACCATAATCCGCGGTGATCAAGATGCCTTTCTGCAGGCATTTTGCGATCGATTCAATAAATGGTTCCATAGCAAGCGGAATTTCGATTCTTTGACCTTCAGCAAGCATGAGTTGCTGATCATCAAGAAAGGCACGAATTCGTTCATCCGAAACTGGAATTTTCATTTCCTTTAATTGATCATTCTCGCTCGTAACGAACACCTCATGCACAACACCGTCTCGCTTTTCCACAACATGGACAGGAAAGGCATCAAATAACTCATTTGAAAAAATCAGCCCTTGCTCCATTTTTGTTTCTGCAAGTGTATCACTATGAATAATGTTGACATTTTCAAGTCCTGCCAGTTCGCCGTTTTGCAGACTTCGATGATAAGGACTTTTTTCGATCATATAGTAGGACAGTGTTTTTGTACTCTGTTCCTGCCAACCTTCGATGAACGCCTTTGCAAAACGGCCACTTCCCGCTCCAATTTCACAAATAGCTGGCGGCAGTTCGAGTTCATCGTATTTCCTTGCATACCACTTGCCTATTAGTTTGCCAAACACATCAGATACATTGCTCGTTGTATAAAAATCCCCTCCTTTTCCGATTTTTTGGCGCTGGGTCATATAATACCCTTTTTTTGGATAATAGAGTGCAAGCTGCATATAGTCCGCATAGGTGATCATCTTTTTTGGCGAGGCTTCAATAACCTCTTTGATTATCTCTTTCATAACGACTCCTCAAAAATTGTTTTCACTATTGACATAGTGTATTCTTTATTATAAAGTTTTACTAGTAGCTTAGCTAAATCCCCTCCCATGATATGAATAGAACATCCCCCTAGAAAAGCCCTTCTCAGCCGAGAAGGGCTTTTCTGGTTCAAGCACTTAAAATCCATTTAAAAAATGAATTTAAAATCCATTTAAAAATGGATTGGATTCCATTTCCATCCCTATTGTCGTTGTAGGTCCATGTCCCGGCAGTACCTCCGTTTCCTCAGGCAATACCAGCAGTTTATCGTGAATGCTCTTAATTAACTGATTATGGTTTCCCCCAGGCAAGTCCGTTCTTCCGATGCTTCCTTGAAAGAGTGCATCGCCGGCCAGGATGAATTTTGATTTTGGGAAATGAAAGGAAACACTGCCAGGAGAATGGCCTGGCGTTTCCAAAACTTCAAAGTAGAAATTAGCAATAGATATTGGTCCTTCATCTGTGAATAGCTCGTCTGCTTCTCTTGCTTTGATAGGTTCGTGTTGCATAAAGTGTTTCGACCCATTAAGTGCTGGGTCGGTGAGCCAGTCTTTTTCTTTTTCATGAATATAGACCTTTATGCCATACTTATCCCTTATTCTATCTACTGCACCGATATGGTCGAAATGAGCATGTGTCAATACGATTGCTTCAGGCTTGAGTTCAAGCTCTTCTATAATTCCCGTCAACTTTCTTGGGTTTTCACCTGGATCCACTATCAGACATGTTTTCCTTTCATCGTAAACAAGATAACAATTCGTCTGCAAAGGACCAAGGGGAATCTGTTTCCATTTCATTAAAAGCAGCCTCCGTTTCAATTGGTTCATCGTCTGTGTTTATTTTACACTAATGTAAGACAAGTTTTAAGGATTTGAAAAGAAACAAATAAGAAAAACCTGTAGAGGGAAAGTAGCCTATTAGACCTCGACAAATAGGAGAAAAAAAGATAAAATAAAGATGAGTGTATGCTTTTCAATGCATACAGGTTGCTGCGTACATGGTAGCTACCTATTTATCAAATAACAGACTTCCTGTCTGCCTAATGAATGAAGGGGGCTTTTTCATGGGATTGGCCATTATTTTCGCCTTAGTTACTTTACTAGCAGGTTATGCAACTTTCGCTGCACTGAAAAACAAAAACATTCTGGGAATCGTTTTTGGCGGAGGAACTTTCCTCGTTATTGGTTGGTTCACGGTCATGACAATCCTTTACCAAGGATTCCCGACGGCACATTGATATCCCTCAAAATAAAAGACCACCTATCACAGGTGGTCTTTTATATTTGCTTTGATCAAATTATGGAATAAGTTGATTGATTTCCCTAGTAGCCATATTCAACACTTTTTCCAATTGAAAACCATACAGGCACATTTCTCCCGAAGGGGAGCAAGAAAGTGGTTCATTTGCCAGTTCCGAGAAAATGATTTCTTCTTTATTATCCTCTACATGATACCTTACCAGTTCAAACCCGTCTGCATAAAGATCAGCCTCGCCCTGCCTCTTTGCCCGTAAATACAGAAAGACCTCTCCATCCTCCGTTGAATCATAAAAAGGAACAATCCAACCAGAAAAATCTGTCAGCAAAGGAACAGGAAAACTGGTTGCTTTTTGGACTCCATTTTTGGTGAAGGTATATAATCCCATTCCTGATGTGGATTCTTCGCCTGCCTCAATCGTCAATAAATAATTCCCAATCGAATCGAATTGATACACGTTTTCAAATAGTGTTCGCGAAGGGTTCCCGCTGAGCGAAAAAGATTTCAACGGAGCGTTTAACGCAAGTTCATTCTTTCCCCACTGTTGATAAACAAGCATATCCTCCGAAATCCACTTAACAAAAGGCTCTGGCAGCTGAATGGACTTTAGACTGTTTTGCTTTAGATCCAGTAAAAACGTGCTGAAATCCCATTCTTCTGTAAAAGCAGAAACAATAAGCAAATCATCATTGAATGGATTCCATTCAATGATTAATTCATATGATTCCATTTTCCCGGAATACAATTCTTTGCCTGATAAATTGATGACAGTCAGCACACCTTCCGCTGATGCAGAACTATGTATCATGATCTTATCCTTTTTTGGACTAATTTCAGCCGTGATGATTGGCAGGCTGCTTTGGAACAGCAATTCGGCTTGGCCCGTTAAAAGGTTATAGGAATAAAGGACTGATGTGTTTTCGATACTATTTGAAATATAAAGAATCTCTGTATTATTCAGCCATCCTGATGCCTTATTGAATTCCTCATTCTTATTATCCTGAATAGGAATGACCTCGGAAGCCATAAAAGACAATCCTGGAGTTTCTTTCATACGGTCAAGGCTATGCCTGGCATCTTTGTGGAGGACTACATCCTGCTGTTGAGAGCACCCGGATAGTAGGAATGCAGTAGAAGCGATAATGAACACGATCCATCTTGTATGTATTGTTTGATATGCATGCTTCTTCATCCCTACAACCCCCTTTTTTTACAATGTAACTATCTGTACGGTCTGAATAGCTAAAATGTTTCAAATCAATCAGCAAAAAATTCGGATACTACAAGACAAAAACCTACGCCCACTAGGGACGCAGGTTTTAACAGGTATTTACTCTTTGGATTTTGGTTCAGACAAATCCTCACCATAGAACCTCAGTAAGTCTCCGTATATAATTTTATCGGAGTAACTAAGTTCATTACTGGCAGCTTTAAAATATGGTTTGCAAGCTTCCTGATCGGTCGGTTCACCTGTCGCTTTATCATAGCAGGTCTCACGGGTAAACAGATAATCCTTGGTGATGAAGCTGCCATCGCGAAGAACTGCAAAGTCACTTCGATCCTTAGCGAACAAGTCAGATCCGAAATCGATATTTTTCTTAGTGTCGATTCCCAGTAAGTGTAGAATCGTCGGTTTGATGTCTATCTGTCCTCCCACCGTTGTCATTGTTCCACCCTTTTGACCTGGGATGTGAATGATTAATGGCACCTCCTGAAGCTGCATGCTTTCAAATGGTGTGATTTCCTTACCAAGGTACTCACTCATCGCTTTATTATGGTTTTCAGAGATTCCGTAATGATCTCCGTATAAAATAATGATTGAATCTTCATACAAGCCCTCATCTTTTAATTTCTGGACGAACTGCTTAATGGCTTCATCCTCATACCTGACCGTCAGAAAATAATTGTTGACCGTTTGGTCATCAGACGTATAGGGGGGGATAAATTGATCCTCTTCGTTTAATTCGAAAGGGAAATGGTTCGTCAATGTAATGAACTTGGAATAAAACGGCTTCGGCATTGCTTTCAAGTGAGCAACGGACTGTTGCAGGAAGTCAATATCCTTCAACCCCCAGCCTACTGAGTTGTCTTCGTTCACCTCGTAATCCGGCAGCGAGTAGAAACGCTGGTAGCCTAACGATTGATACATGATATCCCGATTCCAGAAGCTCTTGTTATTCGCATGCAAGGAAGCGGTGTAATAGCCATTTTCATTCAAAATTTCAGGGGTAGCGTTGTATTCATTTCCAGAATGAGTAAAAAATACTGCTCCTCTGCTCAGTGGATACAGAGAGTTTTCCACCAGAAATTCAGAATCGGAAGTTTTTCCCTGGCCAGTCTGGTGATAAAAATTATTGAAATAATAACTTTCTTTGATGAAATCATTCAGGAATGGGGTAATTTCTTGACCATTCACCGTTTTATTAATGACAAATTCCTGTGTTGATTCCATCGAGATCATAATAACGTTCTTGCCTTTTGCGATTCCAAACATCTCATCATTCGGCGGGACATAATTCGCGCGTACATAATTGTCAATGTCAACCAGTTCACTGCCATCGGCCATAGCTCGCTGTGCAGATGACTTTGACTGTAGGAAGACATCATAAAGGTGGTAATTATATGTCCCAATATTTTTGACAAGCATTTCTCTGTCGAAGGTCCTTGTCAACAGCTGTGGACGTTCTGTTTCGACCATTCCCATGTTGAAAAAAGCAATTGCGGCAGCAGCAAGGAAATAAACTCGTCGGTCCACTGTGCTGTATTCACGCCATGTAAGTAAAGCCGGTTTGAATTTCATGATCGCAGCTAAAAGGATGAAATCGGCAAAGTAAAATAAATCACTGAAGTTGATCAGCTCAGTCACACTGCTTCCCAGATCACTCATATTGCTCGTTTGAAAAAGAACGGGAATCGTTAAAAAATCATTAAAGAAACGATAAAACACGATATTCGCAAACAACACTGCTGATACTATGAAACTAGCAACAAGGATATAGCGTTTTTGCGTTTTTTCTTTCATAAACATGCTGAATCCAAACACGATCATCAGGAATCCTATTGGATTGATAAACAGGATCAGTTCCTGTCGCCAATTTTCGATTTTTATATCGAAGCTGGTCTTATAGGCTATATACGTCTTCAGCCATAGCAGTATGGTGGTGATGGCGACTAAAGAAACTTTAGGCCATTTTTTGTTTTTCATCCGGTTTACTACCTCCCACTTATACAAAAAAAATTCGGGATTTATCAGGTTTATTTTTCCATTTTCTGAAGAATCAAAGATAATCTTAATCCTTTTTTTTTGAAAAAGCAACCAAAAAATCATGTTGGATTCATTGTAATTTCCCACTATCTTAGACGACTTAAACCTGGAAAAGTTTCATAAATGTCTTTTTGGAATAAAAAACAAGAAGTTTTCCGATGGAAAACTTCTTAATTGATTTAGTTCTGTTCCATTTTTTTAATCAGCCAGGCGGCACCAATGACACCGGCATCATTTCCTAAAGTCGCAATGCTGATTTCGGTTGATTGCGCTACACGTGGAAATGAATGACGCAAAAATTGCTCTTTTACCGGATCCAGCAGGACAGCACCTGCTTTAGAAACTCCGCCTCCAAGAACAATTTTTTCCGGATTGAGAGTATTCGCAATATTGGCGAGGGCAATTCCCAAGTGCAAGGCAACTGTATTAACGGCCTTCAATGCCAATTCATCCCTTCGTTGCGCCGCATCAAATACGTCTTTGGCTGTGACAATACCGGTTTCATTGAAAACTGCTGACAGAACACCTTCAGAAGGATGGGAAGTTAATAACTCAACAGCGATCCTTACAATTCCGGTAGCCGATGCAATCGTTTCGAGGCAGCCTGTTTTTCCGCAGTTACATGGTGCCCCTCCTTCGGCAATGGAAGTAATATGGCCGATCTCACCAGCAGCCCCACTCACACCATGAACAATATTCCCATTGGTGATGACTCCGCCACCTACACCTGTACCCAAAGTAACACAGACTAAATCTTTGGCGCCATTTCCGGCTCCTTTCCACATCTCCCCGAGCGCAGCACAGTTTGCATCATTATCGACTACTGCTGGCAGCGAGGTTTCCACTTCAAGCAAATCCTTTAGCGGATAAGGCTCTCGCCAGCCAAGATTAACCGCTTCAAAAATCACTCCTGTAGCCAGGTCAACAGGTCCGGGAGCTCCCATGCCAATTCCGAGGATTTCACTTTTGGAGTGTCCAATCTCCTCCAACTTTGCGTCAATTGCTTTTGCGATATTGACAGTAATGTTTTTTCCTTCATTCGAAACATCAGTAGGAATTTCCCATTTATGTAGGATTTCTCCATACAAACTGATGAAAGCAAGTTTTGTTGTCGTTCCTCCTAAATCTACACCAACAAGCCATTTTTCAGCCATCATGCGTCACCTTTTCTCTTTTGCTATTTTTTCTTGTTCCATACGGATTTCCTGCCTCAAGAGCAGCACCGCTGATTGGTAATCTTTTGTTTCAATTAATTGGGAATGATACATTTCCTTGAGCTCTGCATGCATGAGCTCCAAATCCGCCACTCTATCGCCTATGTAAATGAACGTACCGAACTTTTTCAAGAACTGCTGGATATCATAAATTGTCTTCAATGTAATCCCCACCATTTGTGTAAATAAGAGCATGCTTTATCATACTAAGTATAAATGATCCCCTTTCCCCCCTCAAGTAGTCTGGACAGATTTTCTGACAAAAACGGGACAAGTTTACATAAGAAAAATCAGGCAAACTACATTCGGTACTTTTTTGGACTTTTATCGCTCATCCTGATTATATAGCTAGTTTAGTTTTGTTTAGTAAGCAGAAAGATACCCTTATGCAAGCATTTCCACCTCCATAAGGGCATCTCTCAAGCGGAAAGATACCCTTATGCAAGCATTTCCACCTCTATAAGGGCATCTCTCAAGCGGAAAGATGTCCAGTTAATTCTCAAAATACTTCTTTTCACTGAACTTGATTACCGATCTGGGTCCTGTGGTTTCAATATTCGCGGTCTTCTGTTTTTCAGAGGAATCGGTGACCGGATCAGCACATCCCGGAATGCCCGGGGGTTGAAAGGAATAAATGGCCATAGATAAGGAACACCAAACGATTTCATCCTGGTCAGGAGAATGAAAAAAAATACAGTGCTGATCAGGAAACCATAAAGCTGAAAGGCTGCAGTCATGATTAACAAGAAAAGCCTTACGAGCCGGTTTGCCAGGCTCATTTCATAACTTGGCGTCGCAAAGGTACCGATCGCAGCAATTGCCAGGTACAGAATGACTTCATTTGTCAAAAGCCCGACTTCTACGGCGACTTGCCCGATCATCAGCGCAGCGACCAGGCCAAGGGCAGTTGCCAAAGAGGTTGGTGTATGAATGGCAGCCATCCTTAGCACATCTACGCCAATTTCAATCAGGAAAAACTGTAAAAACAACGGAATCTTTCCCGGATCATTTGGTCCGATAAAGGACATCGCTTTTGGCAGAAGTTCCGGTTGGACGGCGAACAAATACCATAACGGCAGCAGAAATAGAGAAGACCACACTGCCACGTAGCGGACGATCCTCAAATAAGCCCCTACAAGCGGCTTATTGCGGTACTCCTCCGCATGCTGCAGATGGTGCCAGAATGTTGTTGGTGTAATCAGAACGCTTGGGGAACCATCGACGAAGATGCATACATGGCCTTCGTATAAATGAGTAGCTGCCGTATCCGGACGCTCTGTATATCTTACCGTCGGAAACGGATTCCAATGCCGCCCCGAGATAAATTCCTCGATTGTTTTCTCGGCCATTGGCAGCCCGTCTGTATCAATCTTGCTAATGGAGTCTTTTACTTTCCCAACCATTTCCGGATCAGCAATATCCTCAATATAACAAATGACTATATCCGTTTGAGATCTTCTGCCGACCTGCATATATTCCATTCTCAAAGTGCGGTCGCGGATTCTCCTTCTCGTTAGCGAGGTGTTAAAGACCAGAGTCTCCACGAAGCCGTCCCTTGATCCACGAACTACCCTTTCTGTATCCGGCTCCTGTGGCCCACGCACAGGATATGTCCTCGCATCGATCAGGATGATTTCTGTTAGGCCATCTACTGCTAAAGCAGTCGGTCCTGCAAGTACCATATCAACAACTTTATCAAGGTTGTCTGTCGTCTCTACCTCTACATATGGAATATAGGTCTTTACCAGTTTTTTTAATGTGTCGACTTCAAGAGTCCCAGGCTCAAGCTTTGCCAGAAACTTCATAATATGAAGCATGATATCGTCCTTGACTAATCCGTCTACAAGGAAGAGTGCCATCTCTCTGCCGGCGTATTCGACATCAAGCTGGATCACGTCAAAACTTTTGCCAATACCTAATTCTTCTTTTAAGTAAGCAATATTTTCTTTTAAATTTGTATGGACAAGCTGACGCTTTTTATCTGCCATTTGTTTTTCTAACACCTCTCATTCCCAACGACCATAATTTTCCTGTTAATTCCTTTTTTCATCTTAGCCAAAACAATCAACAAACATACTTAAAGGCATGTTATCAGGACAAGGATCATATAGTGAATATACCGACATACCTATTATCGGAAAAAGGATGAGCAGGATGAAAAAATTATCGTTATTAGCGATTAGTGCCTTGGCAATTGCTATCTCTGCAATCATGATCCAATTCCAGAACGGCAACCCTTCAGTCGAAACAATCACGTTTTTTCCATTGAATGATGCAGTGAAATTTAAAAGTGCTAGTACTTCTTTAACACTTTTTCAAGATAAAAAGAACAATCAGCATCTAGTTGATTGGCGAGTTCATTCAAGCTTGGACCGAGAGGCTTATCTTCGGCAGGATATGGGACTCTTGTTCGTAAATGGGGTTTTACAAAAGAAATTCGCCAAATGGGAGCAGGATACTGCGGATTTATCGCAGGAAGAACGGATCACTTATCGAGAAAGTGCTAAATATGACGCAATTTTATTTCATTATGCTGAACTGCATGGTGACGGGGACAGGATCACAAGTGCCCAAAAAATGTCGGATGACATGATCTATGTAATCGACTCTCCATTCAGCCCGCTCCAATCCTTCACCATAGCCAAAAGCAATCAGGAAAAAGAATGGAAAAGAGTACTTGACCAAAGTGTAAGAAACAGACTTGAGCTAAGTTTAAAACATGCAGAAAACACCTTCAGGTTCAAAGTGTCTGATTATCTTTCTATCCCGCTCGACACAATCAGGAGATATGAAGATCAGCCTTTCACTGGGTTTACAAAGCAGGAAACAGCAAATATACTAGGAAAGTTATGGGAAGGATTGTATAAGTATTATTATCTGGGCATAAAAAAAAGCGATGGCACTACCATTGACCCAATTGGCAGTACCATGCCTTTGATTTTGATTGCCAAAGATAAAAGCCATCTGCTGGTTGTCACGCAGACGAATACTAGGGAAAGCATTATTCTCAAGCAGCGTCTTTAAGATCCGCAATCTGTTCAAGTATCTTTTTATAGCTTTCTTTTTCCGGATTCAGCTCAACAGCCTTTTTAGCATAGATAATGGCCTGATCCAGATTGTTTTCTTGTAAAAAGATCAAGGCAAGATTATAGTACGCTTCATGAAACTCCGGTTCCATTTCAATCACTTTAAGGAGATTGGTTTTCGCCTCTTCCAGCCTCTCCAGCTTAATTTCTGTAAAAGAAAGCATGAACAACGATTCTGATGAGAGTGGTTCTGATTTGCCAAACTCGGTTAGCAGATCATTTGCCTGTTGATATTTCTCGTCGTTAACCTGCTGCTCTGCAAGCACCAAGATCGACCGTTCATCGACCCTAGCCGCTTTGTCGCTAAAACCATATTGTAAAGAAAAAAAGATTATCACGATCGTCCCTGCTAGGAAGAAAATTTGCAGTGGAATGCGTCTTTTCTTTGGGAGATGGAGGATCCCTGCTGCTGCAAATCCTCCAACCAGTCCTCCTAAGTGGCCAGCATTATCGATTCCCGGAACCGTAAATCCAAATGCGAGATTAATTCCGAGTACAACAAGGGTATTCAGACCGAGAGTTCGCCAAAACAACTTTGGTTTTGCTACACCAAAGTACAGCAAAGCTCCAAAACAGCCAAAAATCGCACCGCTAGCACCAGCCGAAAGATTCGGGCTGGAAATAAAACTAGCCAGCACTCCACTGAAACCTGCTAAAATGTAAATAACGAAAAAGCGGCCATTCCCGTATAGTCGTTCAACCATTGTTCCTAAATAATATAAAGCCAGGGTATTCATAAACAAATGAAGCAGACCGATATGAATGATCACTGGCGTGAAAAAGCGCCACCATTCACCCTCAAGGATTAGCGGATTGAATTTCGCGCCAAACTTAATCAGGGTGGAAGTATCCGTGCTCCCTCCCGCTGCCTCTAAGATCAGAAACATCCCTATCTGGATCGCAATGAATACATAAGTGAAAAAAGGTTTCCCATATTGAAAGACTGATTGTTCTGCTTTTGCCCTATCTGCTGCAATTTGTATGGTGTTTTTTTTAATCGTCTCGATATCCTCTTCAGAATACTCTTTGGAAAAATCCATTCGCAATGGAAGATCGTATCTGCTCCCGAGTTTCTCGAAAGCTTCCATTGCATTGGACCTTTCTATTAAAACGGAATCCACCGTTACCTTTCCATTTACAGAAAGATATGGCTTGGCAAGTCGAAATTCATAATCGTCCACAGGTGGATAGGCACTAAAATAAACGTTTAAGATTGTTAATTCTCGTTTTGCCAACTTCCTGCGAATTTTTTCTCCATTGTCAGCAAGCAAGACAATGTCGCGCTGAATCCAGTTGCTCCATTCCAGATTATATTGTAGCAGGCGAACAACCTGCGTTTGCTTGTTTTCGGTCTTTTCCAGCCACAATTCCTGTTGATCCTCGGATACGTGAAGTATACGGTACTCCTGCTTTCCAACCAGGAATTTTGCCAATTTCCAAAACAAATACTCTTCTAAAAAAGCCAATTTCTCCCCTGCTTTCCCTCCCAGATCCACCCACTATGTAGGATTCTGTTTTTTTCTCTCCAAAATATTATAAACTAAAACCTCCCTGCCAGGTAGAAAGAGGCAGTAATAACAGAAAAAAAGACCTTATGAGGTCTTTTTACTGGAACTCCGAATGTCCTGAAAATAAAGAATTCATCATTTTGTTTCTGATGCCCGGTAGCCCCATGATTGAACCAACTGCCACCCGGCGCAAAAGCCGGCTTCTCAGAAGCATATTCATTACCCTGTATCGACTCTCGAATACAAGGTATCCTGCCAGACCAAGCATAAAAATCGAAATCACTTTTCTTACCATATTGATCCCTCCCCCTTTATTTTAAGAACAATAGCACTTTTTTATCCTTTCATTCCAAAAAAGATAGATATTTTAAATAAAAGAAAAGGGCTGCATAGTAGACAGCCCTTTCCTTAAGCTTTCAGCACAGGGTCCATGACCTTTCTCAAAACCTCTACTGAATGATCAAATTTTTGCTGTTCCTCTTTTTCCAGCGATAATTCCACGATCTCCCGGATTCCATTACGATTGACAATTGCAGGAACTCCAATGTAGATATCATCATGTCCGTATTCGCCATTCAAATGGGCGGAAACTGTCAAAATAGAGTTCTCATCCTGCAGGATGGCCTTCGTCAAGCGGACAAGACCCATCGCGATTCCATAATAAGTTGCCCCTTTGCGCTTGATGATATGATAGGCGGCATCCCGTACATTCGTGAAGATTTCCTCCAAGTCATCATGACTGTACTGTTTCTGATTGATCATTTTGGCGATGGACTTGCCGCCAATATCCGCATGACTCCACACAGGCAGTTCGGTATCTCCGTGTTCGCCGATGATATAAGCATGGACATTACGCGAATCTACCTTAAAATAGTCCCCAAGCAAAAATCTGAATCTGGCTGTATCAAGGATGGTCCCAGAACCAATTACCCGCTCTTTTGGAAGTCCTGAGAATTTCCAGACAGCATAGGAAAGGATATCAACTGGGTTGGTCGCAACAAGAAAAATTCCGTCAAAACCGCTGGACATAATTTCCTCTACAATACTTTTAAATATCTTCGTGTTTTTCTCCACCAGATCCAGTCTTGTTTCGCCGGGCTTTTGGTTTGCACCGGCGCAAAGTACAACCAGGTCTGCATCCTGGCAGTCAGCATATGAACCAAACCATATTTTCGTCTGTGAAGGGGCGAACGCCATTCCGTGATTTAAATCCATGGCGTCCCCTTCGGATTTTTCCTTATTCAGATCGACAAGAACTAATTCCGCAGTGACACCCTGGTTGACCATCGCAAATGCATAGCTTGATCCAACTAAGCCGGTTCCAACCAGTACAACACGATTTACACGATTGTTCATTCGTATTTCCTCCTCATTTTTAATGAATTGTACAATATTTCACAATGAATATATCATGATGTTAACATAGTACACAGGTTATCATTATTAACAGTATATTCCCATTCCATCCGGTTTTTTTAGCCGTACTTAGAAAATGATGTATAATACTATTCCCGCCAATGCTGCTGTAAAACAGGAAAGAAAATTAACAGCATCATTATCAAGCTTTACTATCCCAGAAACATGACGGGTTGGCAAAGAACAATGGATTGTTTTTTCAGTCAGCCGATTGCAAGTAACGCAGGCAAATTCCGCCTGAAGATAGGCTCCAAGAAAGGTATCGATCATCGTTCCAACCACACCTAAAAGAAAAATGATCCCTGTCCAGCCCGGCCCTAACGGAAACAAGGAAGCTGCAGTGAGAGCAATCAACAAGGATCCCACCGCTGCTGCAGCCGTTCCAACAGCAGAAATCGCACCTGAAGTTCCTGTTGGCACTCTTTTAAAGGATTTGACCGATAATGGCTGGACTTTGCTTAAAACGCCTAGCTCCGAAGCCCATGTATCTCCATTGGCACTTGCAAGGGAGCTTGCCAGGACAATGGTCCAGATGGGGTCAGGTAAAAGGAAATTCCCTAGACCAGCGAGTGCTGCGGTACCACCATTCGCTGCCACCTGTGCCCAATCTCTTGCAGCTCCCTTTTGATGTAATTCACTGAGCTGTTGCTTGCGATGACTTTTATATTTGGACAGCAGGCTGGAAGTAAGGAAGAAAACTCCCAATAGGATCAATCCCTTGATTCCAAATCCCGCCCAAATAAAAACGCCCGTCAAAAAAGCCGCAATAGCTCCAGATGGTTTAAGCAGCTGAAAATAGGCAGAGACGGAAGCAACTACAGCGATAAACCCAATGATGAACACCTGGTCAATCTCCAATTGTAAGTACCCCTTTGCTATGGATAATTTTCTGTACGGGAATATCATGGTTTTCTACAGGAACTTCAGCAACGAGTTGCTCTGTGAAAGCTAAGGAAACAGTCATTCCCTGGTAGTTATACAGAAATCGGTCATAATAGCCTCCTCCAAATCCAAGTCTATACCCGCTGGATGAAAACGCAAGTCCCGGAACTACCACCAAATCAATTTCCTCACGACCTACTGAAGCTGTCTCGGCAACAATTGGCTCCAGCAGTCCATAAAAAACTGTTTCAAGCTGGGAGAAACGCTTCACTTCCCGGAAATCAAGACCCCGTGCTTCAGGTTCGCATTTCGGGACGACGATTCTTTTGTCTTGCTCCCATCCCTTTCTGATGATTTGAAAAGTATCCACTTCTGGCGGCTTCGACACAGTGATGGCCACTGTGTTAGCTGACAGCCACTCTTTAGACTGAAATAGCTGTTGGGCAATCTGATAGGATTGATCCTCGTATTCTGGCCGTTTTAGTTCTAAAAGTTTTTCCATTATCGACTTTCTAAGATTCTTTTTGGCATCCATGCCTTTTTCCCCCAGACAATATTCGCTAATTTTTTGTTCATTATGTATTAACCATACCATTCAAAACCCCAGTGGAGAAGTTTTGATTTTTATCTGCTTTTACAAGATTTATATGAAAGGATCCCTATATGCAGCAACACTCGACAATTCAAAACAACAAAACAAGCAGCCGGGAAAATTCCCGCTGCTTATTTTGTTTCGCGATGGACTGTCGCGCGCTTATCTCTAGAGCAGTATTTCTTAAGCTCAAGACGATCTGGGTTGTTACGCTTATTTTTTTTAGAAATATAGTTGCGCTCTCCGCATTCTGTGCAAGCTAATGTAATGTTTACACGCATGTATTTTCCCTCCAAACTATTCAAGCTAGGTTCGTGCATACGACTTACCTATAGTATCACTTTTCATCGGGAATTGCTAGTGTGTTTTTTAAAAGGAGCTTATTCAAATATTCTACAGCATTTTTTTCCGTTCCTTCAATGATCCAACAGCTGCTTTTTCGGGTTTCCCTTGGGTACATTGTTAAATCAAGCGAGAATAGGCTGGCTGCTGCTCCTTTCGCCATTGGCTGGTAACTTAGCCTCCCTGTGTCCATGGAATTCCATAGACGTTCCGTGCTTACATTCCAAATTGGCTGAACGGTACATTGCTTCATTAAGCTGTTGTTATTTAGTCCGTTGACAAGATAGATTTTTTTATCAACAAAATGATAAATGGCAGTTTCATTTGGCGACACAAAACTGAATTGTTCCTTGGCACCATCAGCAAATAGCTGCATCAGAATCAACTTCGCTTTTTTTTGATTTTTTGAATGATTCGTTACATAAATGTCAAAAAATTCAATTCTCGAATGAACATTAGCTTGTTTGATTTTTACCGACAATTCTTCCTGTGGCAAAAGTTTTTCTGTTCTATTTCCTAGCCAGTAAACTTTCCCATCGACCCATATACCAGGATTGAAAATCCACGGTTTCCTAACTGGTTCACATTTCGCTTCATTGTCTATTTGGAGATAAGCATTCATCTTCATTCAATTCCCTCCTTCGGTGATGGTTCGATTGCCCGCTTTTACTTTGAAATTTGCTGTTGCTGCTTGCACGATTGGGAAGACGGAATTTATATAATTAATGTTAGCATGTTCTCATGACAGCTACAACCTGGATTCCCGAGATGTATAACGATTATATATCCTAAAAACGTTGAAATACCAATAGATTCAGCGTTTTTTTGTTGACTTTTACATCGTTATACATTATAATA